>CBIHQA010000484.1:0-3487 GCA_966211475.1 uncultured Neisseriales bacterium | reverse complement strand
CGACCGGCACGACCGGCACGACCGGCACGACCGGCACGACCGGCACGACCGGCACGACCGGCACAACCGGCACAACCGGCACAACCGGCACAACCGGCACCGACACCGGCACGCTATTGCTTCCTCCGACGCCCTGACCTGGTCCGAAACGCCACGGCCGTCCGCGTATCGCACCTGGTTATAGATGAATTGGTGACATAGAGGTCGCTTTAAGACACTTTTTGTTTTATATCGACCTGATTACACTGAAGACGTCGCTTTGGTGGCTACAACTCCCCAACCCGCTGGAGCGCCGACTAACGCTCAGCATCACCGACAACCTGGTACGCCTGTCGGTGGGGATCGAAAGCGTGGATGACCTGATTGCCGGCCTGGAACAGGCGCTGACGAAGTAGGGGCTGATGCTGTCAACGAATCTTGTGGGAAAACGCGCCGTTCTCGTCCACGTAAGGGTTGGCCGGTTTGGTTGGCCGTTTTTCGTCTGACAGCCCGGCGCGTTTGCGCGCAGTCGGCGCGGGCAGGGGGCCTGGCCGGGCATCGGCAGCGATGCTCGCCAAGCCAAGCTCCCACTCCGCCATCATGCGCTTGCCCACTTCGCGGAAGGCCGGGTAGCGCGCCGCGCAGTCGGCGACCTGCGATAGTACATGCTGGACCGCCGCGTTGACTGCCTCGCGGCAGGCATTCATGGTGGCTGCCGTCAGGGAAAGCCGGGTCGCACCATACTGCGTCAGCAGCTTGCCGGACGCCCACACCCGCTTGCCGGCCAGGGGCAGCGCGGGCAGATCGTCCCGGTATTCCGGGTAGGCGGTGACGGTGACGATGTCGTAGGCCGGCGCCAACGCGACGTCTTCCCAATTGGTGTAGGTCAGCGAGAAATTCTTCAGGTGCGCATCGGCATTGCGCACCGCGTAGTTGACCAGCAGCAGCGTGAAGAACTGCGTGCTGACCTGCTGTTGCTGATGCAGCGGCACATAGGCCTGCAGGATCATCGGCAGCCGCTCCAGAGTGGACTGGTACTTGTTAGCCGGGTCCAGCGCACTCAGCGAACAGAAGTCCTCCACCCCCAGCGGGCGCCCGTCGGCATCCCGGTCGAAGCGCTGGATGACCAGCACGCCGCCATCCTGCGACAACCGGGTCGCCGGCACCGGCAGACCGGCGTGCCGGGCTACCTCCAGGCACAGATATTCGTTGATTGCCAACCCCGGCAGATCAGGCCGGCCGGTCTTCAGGATGTAATCGTCGATCCAGGCCGTCGCCTTCTCGCCGGATTGCAGCGTCTTGGGCATCACCCCCGACACACCTTCCACCACCCCTTGCTGCAGGAAGCGCAGCAAATGCGCCTGCGAATCGGTACTGGCCAATAGCTCTACCATCTCCAGGTGCGGGTTGCGCATCTCCAGCGGCGCATCCTTCGGGACCACCCGGACCCGCCCGATGGTATTGCGTCCGGTCAGCGCCAGCAGGCCGATGTCGCTCACGCTGGCATGCGGGCCGAGCGTTTGCCGCAGCAGGTCTTTCTTGTACCCCTCCGGCAGGTTCATCTGGAACACAGGGTGCAGCGTCTTCCAGGCATAGCTGGCCAGCCGCACCGGCATGGTCAGCGAGACAAAGGCCGATTCCGGCACCTCGTCGCGGTAGCGGAATACGAAGGCGTCGGCCTCTTCGCTGAGAGTGCCTATCCGTTGATTGCCGACATAGACGTCCAGCACGGGTTCATTCATGGACGCGGGGCCCGCTTGCTGTGCCGGACGCGACGGTTGCGCAGATCGGCCGCTGGTTCTGCCACAACGGTAGCCACGCCAGGGGATTCCGATGAGGTGGGGTAGGCGGCGGACTTCAGGTCGTCCAGCGTGCGCCGATGACCTGCCGGCCGGGCTTCCAGCTCCAGCCCAACCGCGCGGAACAGCGCCAGCAGCTTGACCACCCCGATCTCGGTCAGTGCCCCACGCTCGAATTTCGAGATGGTGACCCGACCGATATCGGTCGCAGCCGCGACTTCGTCTTGGGTCAGACGACGAAGCAGGCGGGCGGCCTTGAAGGTTTCGGAGAGCTGGATGAGGTTCATTTGATAAGTATACGATTCATTAATTCGATTTTTATACTTAAAGAATACTATACAAACAATAACATCGCTGCGTTATAACATGCACTATAAACATCATTATTTTCCATTTTGAAAATAATGATGTTTATTTTGATCATTATATTGAGCCGCATGACCCCTGCCTTCCATACAGGCTCCCTGGGGCTTCTTTCCCTTTGAACCGGACCGCTACCACGTTCGACAGCTTCCCGCGTGCCGCCTCCGACAAATCAGCAAAACTGAATAATAAGCTGGCTCCGCCGTGTTGTTTGGCGCAGGGCTGCGTCCCTACACTGGCCTCACCACCCAGGAGGAGACACCAACATGAACGCACGCATCGACTTCCCCTTTCATCAGCCGGACTTCCTGCAACGGCGCGACGGCTACCGCGTTCTGCCCCATCCGCACCATGCCCGCCTGTTTCACATCGAGCTGGACAACCAGGTGGTCGTGAAGTTTCTGGATGCGGTCGGGCATGTCAGCAGCCAGGACCTGCAGTACGTTCCCTACCTGCGCTTCATCCTCGCCCAGGAGCTGGAGGCCTTGCTCGATGCGGACTTCCGAAACATCATCCGCGCCATCCTGAAGGACCGGCGTTCCGGCGGCTTCACCATTGGTTTGCAGGGGTTGACCCACCACCACGAGGACTACGTGAAGTTCGGCACCGCCGTGAGTCACCTGGTCGGGACAGCCAATTTCGATTCGATGTCCGGCACCTACTTTGCGCGTTTCACGGTGAAGGATACGGACAGCAGTGATTCCTATCTGCGGCAAGCCTATCGCCTGTTCACGCTGCATACCGACGGTACTTTCGTGGACGAGCCGACTGACTGGCTGCTGATGATGAAGTTCGACGAGCAGAACGCCGCCGGTGGAGAATCCCGCCTGCTGCACCTGGACGACTGGGAGGATCTGGCCGCGTTCAGCACGCACCCGATGGCCAGCTACCCGTTCACCTACAAGGCGCCGCCGAGCAAGAACGTGGTGCAGGAGGTGCAGCGCCGGACCTTCTTCCAGGTGAACGACCGGCCGTGCATCTGCTTCATCGACCAGTTCGTCTGCCCGGAGTCGATCGAGCAGGCCGCCTGGTTGCAGGCGCTGTCGGCATCGATGGAAAATTCGAAGGCCACGGTGGCGATGCCGCTGCCGGTGGGCGACCTGATCATGATCAACAATACCTTCTGGCTGCACGGCCGCGCGGCGTTCGAGAAACACCCTGGGCTGCACCGGGAGCTGATGCGTCAACGTGGTGTGTTCGCGGAGATCTGAGCGCTTCCCAGAAAACGGCGTCGCCGTTTCCGCCTCCAAGAGGTGAGGAAACGGCGGCGGCCACCGGTTTGCTTGAGAGGTTTATTGGTGAGTCAGATCTACGACTTCGTGATCATCGGCGGCGGCGTGGTCGGC
>CBIHQA010000483.1:0-3493 GCA_966211475.1 uncultured Neisseriales bacterium | reverse complement strand
CAGGCCGCCTGCAACAGTGTGCTGCATGATCAGCCGTTGGCACGGCGACTCGGGATTCGTTAAGATTCGCCTCGCCGCCGGCGCCTGCCGGCGGCACTCCACAGACTCTGCGCCGAGGGGCGCGGCAGCCTCAACCCGTCGGCTCGCAAGATGGACGGGAAGCGTCGGCAACCTTTCCCTGTCCGCCGGCGTGCGCTTTCTGGAGAGCCTCCATGAGCGACCTTCTTTACGGCGACGGTGCGATCCGTCGTACCTCCCCCTATGGCAGTTCCATCGAGAACACCTACGCCGGCGTGCTGTCTTTCATGCGCCGCCGCTACACCCGTGACCTGACCGGGGCGGACGTGGTGGTGTCAGGCGTTCCGCTCGACCTGGCCACCACCTTCCGGCCGGGCGCGCGCCTTGGCCCGGCGGCGGTCCGCGCGGCCAGCGTGCAGCTGGCGGAGCTCAAGCCGTTCCCATGGGGCTTCGACCCGTTCGAAGACCTGTCGGTGATCGACTACGGCGACTGCTGGTTCGATGCCCACAATCCGATGACCATCAAGCAGACCATCGTCGAGCACGCCCGCCATATCCTGGCTTCCGGCGCGAAGATGCTGACCTTCGGTGGTGACCACTTCATCACCTACCCACTGCTGATCGCACACGCCGAGAAGTACGGCAAGCCGCTGTCGCTGATCCACTTCGACGCCCACTGCGACACCTGGGCCGACGATACGCCGGACAGCCTCAACCACGGCACGATGTTCTACAAGGCGGTGAAGGACGGTCTGATCGACCCGAAGACCTCGGTACAGGTCGGCATCCGTACCTGGAACGACGACTTCATGGGCATCAACATCCTGGATGCGCCCTGGGTACATGCCAATGGCCCGCAGAAGACGCTGGAAACCATCCTCAGCATCGTCGGCGACCGTCCGACCTACCTGACCTTCGACATCGACTGTCTGGACCCGGCTTTTGCGCCAGGTACCGGCACGCCGGTGGCGGGGGGCCTGACCTCGGCCCAGGCACTGCACATCATCCGCGGCATGGAGCCGGTCAACCTGGTGGGCACGGACGTGGTGGAAGTGTCGCCGCCGTTCGACCAGAGCGAGCTCACCGCGATCGCTGCAGCCCATATCGCGGCGGATCTGCTGTGCGTGCTGCGTAACCAGAAGGTCAACGGCCGACGCTGATTTGGCCTCGGTTGAGCCTGCTTTTGACTGCGCGGAAAGGGACCTTCTGCTTTAATGGCGGGATGCGTCCCTTTCTTCCGCTGCGGCGTCGCCTGTTGTGTTCCGCTGCCCTGATGGCAGCTCCCTGGCCGGTTCTCGGCAACCCACCACGCATCTTTTCCGGCACCAACTTTGCCCGCGTCTTCGAACCCGGCCCCGACGGTCGTCCGTCCGGTGTCGCGGTGGACCTGATCAGCGAGGTCGCGGCCCAGCTTGGCTTTACCCCCGAGTTCCATCAGCTACCTTGGCTGCGTGCCCAGGCTGAGGTGGAGCATGGGCTGGCGGACGTGCTGGTCGGGCCCTACCGGACGCCGGAACGGGAAAAACACTTCGTGTTTGATGGGCCGCCGTTCTACGTGGACGACATGCTGTTCGTGGTGCCGCGGCAGAGCACCCTGAGCTGGTCCGGGGATTTTCGCGAGGTGCGCAACTGGCACATCGGCGTGCTGGACGGCTGGACCTACGGTGCCCGCTGGGAGGCGATGCGTGGCGCACTCAGCCTGGACGCTTCGACCGACCTGGAAACGGCGCTGCGCAAATTGCTGGCGGGCCGCATCCAGGTGCTGCTGACCAACTGGCGGAATACCGAGCCGGTGCTGGAACGGCTTGGCATGCGGGGCCAGGTGCATACGCTGGCGCCGTCGGTAGACCGGTTGTCTGGCTATTTCGCCTTTTGCCGCGACAAGCCCGACCTGCCGTTTCGCCATGCCGTGGCCCGACAGCTCAACGAGATGGCGCGTAGCGGCCGCATCGCCGCGATCAATGCCCGCTACGGATTGAGCTACCCGTAATCATGCTGACGCCAGTCTGGCGTATGCTGCGGCAGAGACCGTTGCGTCGCTGCCGTAGCATTTGCGCCGGCAACGTTTGTGCCGGCAACAATTCCACCGGTTTTCCGCTCCAATCTATTCCAGCCTGGCGAGGAACGTGACGATGCCTATCCTGACCACCCGATTACTGCGTCTCGCGGTGCCCGCCCTGATGCTGAGCTTTGCTGTGCCGGCGATGGCCGCGCCGTTCTGCCCGTATAAGCTGCCGGGCGAGGGCAAGATGGAGCGCTATCTCAACCTGACCGTGGTGCAGTACGTCGACGTCGGCGACGACGTGGTCCTGGTCTCTTACGGTGGTGGCAACTTCGGCGCGGGGCACGAGTTGCGCATCAAGGTGCCGAATCGTGCCGAAGGCCTGGAATGGCTGCGCAAGATGAGCGAAGCCGCCAAAGCCTGCGATGCCCCAACCACGGGTGCCGCGCAAGGCACCGGCCTGCCGGGCCGGACAACCCCGATGCCCGCCAAGCCGGCCTCTTCCTGAACGGCTGCTCCTGTGGGGCTCCTTCCCCTGACTTGAGCGAAAGTCATCTGTCATGCGTGCTTTTCCGGGGCCGCTCGGGGCTCGCATGGCGCCTGATTGTGATCGGACTTGCACGGAGCGCTTGCTGACCCGTTAGAATAGGAAATTCGCGCCGGGGTCTGCCATGAGACCCGGGCCTTCATGTCTGACATGGGTACGCATGCAGCAACTGGGTCGGTATCAGATCGTCGATAAGCTGGGCGAGGGGGCGATGGGCGTCGTCTACCGCGCCTTCGACCCCATGCTGGAACGCGTGATGGCGATCAAGACCATCCGCCTCGACCTGGCACCGGCCGAGCATGAGGACTTCGAGCAGCGCTTCTTCCGCGAGGCCCGCTCGGCGGCCCGCCTGAATCATCCCGCCATCACCACCATCTTCGACGCCGGCCGGGTAGACAACGTGGCGTACATCGCCATGGAGCTGCTGGAAGGGCAGGACCTGCGCCACCTGATCGTCAAGGATGGCCGCCCGGACCCCGATCGCATCGCCGCCATCATTGCGCGGGTTGCCGAAGGGCTGGATTACGCACACGAGCATGGCGTGGTTCACCGCGACATCAAGCCCGGCAACATCATGCTGCTGAAGAACGGCCAGGTGAAGATCGCCGACTTCGGCATCGCCCGCCTGCAGACCAGCAGCCACACCATGACGCAGATGGTGATCGGCACGCCCAAGTACATGTCGCCGGAGCAGATCCTGGGCAAGGCGGTGGATGGCCGGTCGGACATCTTCTCGCTGGGCGTGGTGCTCTACCAGTTGCTGACTGCCACCACGCCGTTCGAAGGCGACACGGTCACCACCGTGATGTACAAGGTGCTGCACGAGCCGGCGCCGCGCCCGTCGACGTTGGCGCCGAACCTGCCGTCCGGCTTCGAATACATCCTGGCTCGCGCGCTGGCCAAGAATCCGGACGACCGCTATCAGC
>CBIHQA010000482.1:0-3495 GCA_966211475.1 uncultured Neisseriales bacterium | reverse complement strand
GAGACCTAACCCAACTTTGTTTTGTGCTTCCGTACAAGCCGCCTCTTACATCAAACGTTAAGCTCACGAACAAATATCATGAGAACTCTGCTCATCTGGTTTGGCTATTGCCTGTTTGCCTTCGGCCTTCTGCTACTGTCTCCGCTCAGAGACTTCTTACCTGTCGACTTGCTGCCCCTATCGAAGGGCATCTTCTCTAGCGAGAACGCACACATGTACCTTAGGGTCGTGCCAAGCAACAGCGGCGTAGACCCACTGATTTGGGTAAACTTGGCAGTTTCCGCGTGCGGCTTGGTGTGCGTGGCGATTGGATATCTGATGAAAGTCCACCGATAAGAACGGTCATACCGGCCACCATGCTCAATCTCAGCGAAACGTTCAGCTCTTCACGATCCGTGCAAAAAGCCCTGGCAGTCAGTGATGCGTTCTTCCGCTACTGTGAGTTTTCAACCGCCTTACTAGAGGGCGGCGACTTTGATGGGGTCTATGTATCGTGCTCGTTCAAAGATGTTGAATGGTACTGGGGGCTTTTCAATCTTGCCGTCCTGGTCGATTGTACGTTCAAAAACTGTACGTTTCGTGGAACGTCATTTTCAGGGTGCCGCATTGTCAATTGCTCGTTCAAGAACTGCCGTTTCTTGCGAGACAATCTCAATGCCTCATGCTCGGCATCGGACACAGCCGTTTATGAATGCCAATCAGAGAACTGCGAGGGCTTCAATGCGCTATTTTCCATCCAGTCGCCCTTAACAACATCGAGACGCAAGCTGCCCGTTACGTCGAAGACCAGGAGCCGATCATGATCAAGGCATTTAATCTAGCAAAAGAAGAGATCCGGCCTCTCGCAGAAGGCCACGGCGCATGCTTCGCTACCGATATGATTACCGTAGAGGGCTATCCAGTTCGGTTCATGTACCGCGAGGAGCCGGATAACGAGATCGATAGCGGCTGGCGCTTTATGTCTGGCTTCGAGTCTGACGAGTACATGGACGACCCGGAGAACATGGCGATCTACGATGTAAACACCATCGCCAACTACGACCCCAGCATCATTCCCTTTCTGAACGCCCCGATGGGCAGCGCGTTCGAAAAAACGCAGGAAAGTGAGCGTTTCGAGGTCGTTGCAGATTGGGGTTCTTCCGAAGAGTGAGAGGGGATTCCTCACACATCACGCAAAGCGGCTCCCCTACCGCCTCCCCACCAACCCCGCCGGCAACCTCCCCTCATCATCCTTGATCCGCTGCATCACGATATTGCTGCGGATATCCATCACCCCGCGCGTCTTGTAGAGCTGGTTGATCACGAACTCCGAATAGTCCTTCAGGTTGCGCGCCCGCACCCACAGAATGTAGTTGCCTTCGCCGGTGACGATGTAGGCGGCCACCACTTCCGGCCAGGCTTGCACGGCGGCGAGGAAACTTTCGTGCCAGCCTTCCACGTCCTGCCGCATGGAGACCTGCACGAAGGCTTCCAGCTCCAGGCCGAGGTGTTCGGCGCTGAGCACCGCGCGGTAGCCGGCGATGGCGCCGTTGTCTTCCAGCATCCGTACCCGCCGCAGGCAGGCCGACGGCGACAGTGCCACCTTGTCGGCGAGTGCCTGGTTGCTGATGCGGCCGTCTTCCTGCAGATGGGTCAGGATGCGCAGGTCTATCACGTCCAGATTCATTGTTCGAATTTCCTGCGAATGAATTCGTGAATTCTACGCCTGGATTTCAAAACTGGCGTGCCGGACACAAGAATACGCAAGCACCTTTCAAGCGCTTTTCCTTAACATGGCCGCCATCGATCACACCAACACGAGGGCCGGCCATATGCGCACCTTCTGGGACATCAGCCCCTGGCTGTCGCCCGACACCCCGACTTGGCCGGGTGATACCCCCTTCCAGGAGCAGCGGGTGTGGCAGCGCGACGCACAATGCCCGGTGAACGTCGGCCGGCTGACGCTGTCGCCGCACACCGGCGCGCATGCCGATGCGCCGCTGCATTACGACAACGCCGGCCTGCCGATCGGCGCGGTGCCGCTGGATGCCTACCTGGGCCCGTGCCGGCTGATCGACTGTACCGAGGGCAACGGCGCGGTCGCGCCGGAAGAGATTGCCCATGCCCTCATCGGCACCCCGCCGCGCGTGCTACTGCGCACCTACCACCGCATGCCGCAAGACCGCTGGGATAGCGCATTCCGCCCGGTGGCCGCCGCGACTATCGACCTGCTGGCCGCCCACGGCGTGCGGCTGGTCGGCGTGGATACCCCGTCGCTGGATCCGGAAACCTCCAAGACGCTGGATGCGCACCGGCAAGTCCACCAGCACGGCCTGGCGATCCTGGAAGGCCTGCTGCTGGATGACGTGCCCACCGGCGACTACGAACTGATTGCCCTGCCGCTGAAGCTGGCCAACCTGGACGCGAGTCCGGTGCGTGCCGTGCTGCGCCCCCTGCCCCGCTGAACGCCCAACCGAAGGAACCACCATGACCACCCGCGACTCCTGCCTTGCCCGCGATGCGGCCGATCCGCTGCGCCACCTGCGCGACCAGTTCGCGCTGCCGGACGACGTGATCTACCTGGACGGCAATTCGCTGGGCGCCCGCCCGAAGGCCTCGCTGACCCGCGCCCAGGAGGTGATCGCCGCCGAATGGGGCGACGGCCTGATCCGTAGCTGGAACACAGCCGACTGGGTGAATCTGTCGCGCCGGCTGGGCAACCTGCTGGCCCCGCTGATCGGTGCCGGCAACGGCGAAGTGGTGGTCACCGACACCACCTCGATCAACCTGTTCAAGGTGCTGGCGGCCGCGCTGCGCCAGCAGCAGGATGCCGCCCCGCAGCGGCGGGTGATCGTGTCGGAACGCAACAACTTCCCGACCGACCTGTACATCGCCGAGGGCCTGACCGACCTGCTGAAGATGGGCGGCGGCGCGCCGTACGAACTGCGGCTGATCGACTCGCCGGAGGAGCTGCCGCAGGCCATCGGCGACGACGTGGCGGTGCTGATGCTTACCCACGTCAACTACAAGACCGGCTACATGTACGACATGACCGCCGTCACGGCGCTAGCGCACGAGGCCGGCGTGCTGACGGTGTGGGACCTGGCGCACTCCGCCGGCGCGGTGCCGGTGGACCTGAACGGTGCCCAGGCCGACTTCGCGGTGGGCTGCACCTACAAATACCTGAACGGCGGCCCCGGCGCGCCGGCCTTCCTGTGGGTGGCGCCGCGTCACCAGAACCGCTTCTGGCAGCCGCTGTCCGGCTGGTTCGGCCATGCCCGGCAGTTCGCGATGGAGCCGCGCTACGCGCCGGTGGACGGCATCGGCCGCTTCCTGTGCGGCACCCAGCCGATCACCTCGCTGGCGCTGGTGGAATGTGGGCTGGACATCTACCACCAGACCGACATGGCCTCGCTGCGCAGCAAGTCGCTGGCGCTGACCGAGCTGTTCATCGAACTGGTGGAACCCCGCTGCGGCCAGCATCCGCTGACGCTGGTCACCCCGCGCGACACCGCC
>CBIHQA010000481.1:0-3500 GCA_966211475.1 uncultured Neisseriales bacterium | reverse complement strand
GTGTCGTGCGGCTCGGGTCAATCTAGAGAAAGAAATGACCAAAAGGTTTCGCTCGGATCGTGGTCAGGTTATGGCTGGAATCGAGCTCTGGTTGGGTTTTGCGCCCTAATTGACAAGCTTCCCGTCCGGAACCCTAGTACTACTCTCCTTCACCCTCACCAAAAACCGCCACGCCAGCGCGTGGTAAACCGGCTTGCTCACCAGCCTGGACACCAGGCTTGCAAGGAACGCGGCAGCGATCAGGCTGACCACCATTGCATGGCCGTCGATCATTTCCATCACGATCACAAAGGCGGTGATGGGCGCCTGCGTTACCCCCGCCAGAAAGGCCGCCATGCCCAGCGCCATCCACGCGGCGGTGGTGACGTCGGCCAGGTGCAGCGCGGCCAGGTCCTGCCCGATGCCGGCGCCGACGGCGAGGCTGGGCGCAAAGATGCCGCCCGGGATGCCGGCCAGGTAGGAAAGCAGCGTCGCCAGCATCTTGGCGATGGGGTAGTGGAAGGGCAGGGCGGCGTCGCCTTCCAGCGCGCTCCGGGTGGCCAGATAGCCGCTGCCGTGTACGGCGCCGTGGGTGACCAGGCCAAGTAGTGCCACGCCAAGCCCGCACAGACCGGCGAACAGCACCGGATGGGCTGCTTTCCAGGCGCCGATCTTTCCCGGCCAGGGGCCGCTGCCGACCAGCATGAGCCGGCTGAATACGCCGCCGAACAGGCCGCCGACCACGCCGACCAGCAGCACCGGCACCAGCAGGCCGAGGCTGATGTCGCCCACCTGTAGCCGGCCGAAGTAGGTGTAGTTTCCCTGCAGTGAAATCGAGATGGCGCCGGCCAGGATGATGGCGGTGAGCAGCACGCCGTTGGTGCGTTCCTCGAACTTGCGGCCCAGCTCTTCGATGGCGAACACGATGCCGGCCAGCGGCGTGTTGAAGGCCGCCGCGATGCCGGCTGCGCCGCCTGCCAGTAGCAGGTGATGGGAATGTACCGGGAAATGCCGTGGCAGCCAGCGCCGGAACGCGTACATCAGGCTGGCGCCGATCTGCACCGATGGCCCTTCGCGGCCGCTGGAAAGCCCGAAGGCCAGGGCCAGGGTGCCGAGCAGTACCTTGCCGCAGGCGATGCGGACCGACACCAGCCTGGATAGCCCGACGTGGTCGTCAGGCAGTTTCAGCGCGGCGATCACCTGCGGGATACCGCTGCCTTGTGCGCCGTCAAAGTAGCGTCGGGTCAGCCAGGCCAGCAGCATGCCGCCAGGCGCGGTCAGCAGCAGCGGCATCCAGCGCCAATGCGCCGTCAGGGTGCCGAAGGCGCCGATGGCTGCGTCGACCAGCCGGGCAAACAGCACGATGCTCAGCGCGGCGAGGGCCGCGGCGCACCACACCAGCAACCTGCCTTGCCATACCCGCCAGTGTGCAGGCCGCGCGGCAGGGGGCAACAAGTTCTTCAGGGCGGGCATGGCGAGGGCGGTATCAACAGGGTCGGCGGAACCGGCCGCCGAAGGCGTGGCGGCTGGTGTAAAAAGAAAACAGGACACAGCCTGGGCCACATCCTGAAAATCCACGACTGATGTCCAATCCACGTGGCTGGTGGATCGACTTTAGCACAGAAATACTTTTGTACAATAATATCTATCCGCCAACCGGGTCGGGTAAGGGGGCGGCTGCCTCTCCCCGGAAACCCCGGTACACTCTGACCGTTCCGCCCTTTGCCGAGCCCATGTCCCAGCCCGCGTCCGAGTTCGAGTCCCAGTCCGAAGCCCGTTCCACCCTGGAGCGGGAGGTCCTCAAGCAGTTCCGTGTCATCCTGCAATCGGTTCGCAAGCATTTTCAGGAAGTCGAGCAGGCCTGTGGTGTGAGCGGTGCCCAGTTGTGGGCACTGTCCTGCATCGCGGCCACGCCGGGCATGCGCCCGAGTGAACTGGCCAAGGCGATGACCATCCACCAGTCCACCGCCAGCAACCTGGTCGAAAAGCTGGTCGAGCTCGGTTATGTGGCGCGCGCTCGCCATCGTCAGGATCTGCGCAGCGTGACGCTGTCGCTCACGCCGCTTGGCGAATCGGCGCTGGCGCGCGCGCCGGGGCCGTTCCAGGGATTGTTGCCGGATGCGCTGTCCCAGGCGCCCGGCGAGGTACTCGAACCGCTCCACCAGCATCTGTCCGTCCTGTTGGGGCTGATGCAGCGGGTGGAGCCGCAGGCCACGCACAAGCCGTTGTCTGACTTGTAGCGGGACCGTGTCCGGGTGGACCGCGGCAAACAATCCCTTCCATGAGCTGGGGGCGCCGGAGGCGAATCCCAGCGTGGCGACATGGAATAGCGCGTAGGGCGGCAATAAGCGAAGCGCATTGCGCCGGATTGGCGCCTGGCAAAGCCCGGGAATGTTCCCTGATGCCGTTCAGTTAAGCTGACGCGTGAGAAAGCCGTTCACCCTGAGCCTGTCGGGGGAGGGCGCCGGCGGTTGTTGTGGTTCGAGTTCGGCTCAACCCCACCTACGGGTTGGCCCGATCGTGGCCTGATCTGGCTGTCGTGGCGTCATCGACCTGATCCGACCCGTGGCTGGCTGGATCGGGTATTGGCGTGTTGTTGCCCATCCTCAAAGATAGAGGCGCTGCCTGCCTTGCGGTAGATCGAGCCGGCTGCCGTCATGCCGCGCCGGTAAACGGAAGTGCTTTTGCCGGCGCAGCCGGAACTTCACACCTTGCAAGCCCGCCCGGTTGCCCCTTCCACCATTGCCCGCGCGGCGGCGGGGAGGGCGGTCAGCAATTGGCTGTCGGTGTCGTAGGTCTGGCTGCCGGCGTAGGCGCCTTCGATCAGCAGGGCCAAGGCTTTTGCCAACCCCTCTGGCTGGTGGGCGCCGGCGGCGGTGGCGAGGTCGGTCAGGCGCTGCAGCAAGCGGCGCTTGTTGTCGGCGACGAACAGGCGGGCGAAGTGCGCTCGCTCCGGGTATTCGGCCGCCACGTTGACGAAGGGGCAGCCGCGGTAATCGAGTGTGGAGGCCCGGCCGGCCAGATCGACAAAGAACTGCACTAGGGCGGCGACGGGGTCGTCGGGGTGTTGCGAGACGCTGCCGTCGAAGTAGCGCCAGAACTTCGCGTCGCTGCGTTGCAGGTATTGCTTCAGCAGCTCGTCCTTGGAACTGAACTGCCGGTACAGGCTCATCTTGTTGACGCCGGCTTGTTTCACCACGGCATCGACCCCGACGGACCTGGCGCCTTCGCGATAGAACAGCTCTTCCGCTGCGTCCAGGATGCGGGCAGAGGCAACGGTCCCCTGGGTGATCTGGCGGGGCGTCGTTTTGGGGGTGGGTTTGGGGCGCGACGAGTCGGTCATGATGGTACAGCCAGTTGAAGATTCCGCTTGACATGTTACCGCTCGGTACCTAGCATCTGCAAGCAATGTTACTGGTCGGTAACAACCGGTGGTTCCTGCCACCGCCAACCCCAAGGATGATGTTCATGCAGACCTTAGCCAACTGGGCCCGCAGCCGCTTCCACTATGGATGGATCGC
>CBIHQA010000480.1:0-3501 GCA_966211475.1 uncultured Neisseriales bacterium | reverse complement strand
CCACCGTGGCCCAGTCCCGCCCCGGAAAACCACGCACATGTAGCAGCACCAGGTATTGCAATGGGGTCAGGCCTTCGGCCTTGGCGGCCTCTTCGCTGAAGTGCAGGAAGCGCCGCAACTGGTAACGGAATTCGGACAGGGCTTCGTAGTGTTTCTTGCCCAGGGTGGAAAGGTCGGATCGGGTCATCGTCAATCGTGCCGTAAAGTGCAAGCCGAATATATCACGACATGATGTATATCAACGACAAACCCGTCAGAAAGCCAATTTGCATGTGACGACAGCAACCGACCGTTCATCGACAAGCAGACCGATCCGTGCGCCGGGACTTGTATAGACAAACAATCCGTCGCATACTGCGTCCACTTTGATGTTGTATAGACAGGTATAAACAACTTGTCGCCGCTGTACCCGGGGTTTGCCGCCCCGGCTTCTCCAGGTCGGTTCATCAAAGAGGGGAAAGCATCATGCGAACACCCAAGCTCGTTCACCTGGCCAGCCTGTTGCTGGCGCTCGGCATCACGGCGGCGCAAGCAGCCAAGTGGGACACCATCCGCTTCGCCACCGAAGGCGCCTACCCGCCCTTCAACGACGTGGATGCCGCTGGCAAGCTGATCGGCTTCGAAGTCGAGTACGTCAACGCGCTCTGCCAGGCCATCAAGGTGAAATGCGTGCTCACCCGCACCAACTGGAGCGACGCCTTCACCCGCCTGAACGCCAACCATTTCGACGCGGTGATCGACTCCATCGTGATCACCGACGAGCGCAAGAAGCAGGTGGCGTTCACCGACAAGTACCTGTCGATCCCCAACACCTACATCGCCAAGTCCAGCAAATTCCCGTGGACCTACATTGCGCCGCAGACGCTGGAAGGCTACCGGCTGGGCATCCAGTCCGATTCGGTGTTCGACGACTACGCGGCAGACCCCGCCTTCCGCAAGGTCAAGGTGCTGCGCTACGGCAAGGCGCCGGAGATGTACGCGGCGTTGGTGAAGGGTGACGTGGACATCGTCCTCGACAGCATGGCCAGCGCCTACTACGGTTTCCTTAACACCACCGAGGGCCGCAAGTTCAGTTTTGTCGGTTCCCCCATCCGCAACCGCACGCTCAACGGCGACGGCGAAGGCATCGCGGTGCGCAAGGCCGATACCGACCTGCTGGCGCTGCTCAACCGCGGCATCGCCGAGACCATGAAAAACGGCAGCTATCACCGCATCGCAGGCAAGTACTTCGTGTTCGACCCCTATGGGAGATGACGCCCTACCCGGCTTGGGCGGCTGCGACGATTCTGATCGACCCGACTCCGCTCAACCGGTTGTCGTCGTGCAGGCAGTTGTAGTTGTACAGACAAATAACGCCAGAGGAGAGACACCATGAACCGACTTGCCGCCCTGATCGCCACCAGCCTGCTGCTGGCAACCCCCACCTCGCGGGCCGACACCCTGAATCTGGCCACCGGCAACGACTATGCGCCCTTCACCGACCAGAAGCTGATGGAAGGCGGCATGGCGACCGAGATCGTGAAGCGCGCCTATGCGGAGAGCCACACCGACATCAAGTTGGCCTGGGTGTCCTGGGATGCCGCGAAAGACGACACCAAGTCCGGCAAGTACGCCGGCACCTTCCCCTGGGTGCGCACGGCAGACCGTGAGGCGGTGTTCCTGTTTTCCGACCCGATCTTCGTGCTGAACCAGAAGGTATTCATGCGGGCCGACAAGGCCTTTTCCGCCGCCGGCCAGGCCAACTTCAAGGGCAAGGTGTATTGCCACGCCAAGGGCTGGGCGGTACTACCGTTCGTCGATGCGCTGATCAAGAGCAACACCATCAGCCAGGTGGAAGCGGCCGACATCACCCCCTGCGCCAAGCTGGTCGGCGAGGGTAAGGCGGACTTCTACGTCACCGACGAGATCCAGGGCCAGCAGGCCTTCCAGGCCGCCGGGCTGACCGACAAACAGATCGTGCAGTCGAAAGAATCGGTGGCCGACCAGACCCTGCACGTGATCGTATCGAAGACGCTCGCCAACGGGCGCGAGGTGATCGATCTGTTCAACAAGGGCCTGAAGTCGCTGAAGGCATCCGGGGAATACGGCAAGATCGTCAAGAAGCACATCGCAGCGGCGCTGAAGCGCTAACGCCACCATCCCGCCCCTTGGTCACGCGACCGGGGGGCGGGGCAACACTCACTCCGGCAGCCAGCGCGCCCGGATGCGCTCGTAAGTGCCATCTGCCCGCATCGCGGCCAGCGCCTTGTCGAAGGCCTCGATCAGCGCTGCCGAACTCGGTAGCGAACGCGGAGCAATCAGATAGGTCAGGTCGGCCGCCAGCGACGGCGACATCACCCGCACCGGCGGCTTCGCACCCAGCACCTTGCGTGCGGTATCCCAACCGACGAACTCGTTGATCAGCACCGCATCCACCCGCTTGCCGTTCAGCATGCGGAAACAGTCTTCCAGCGTGGACGGCCGCTCCAGCGTCAGGTGGAAACTGGTCACCGCTGGCATTACCGCGCTGACGCTCCAGCCGTCCGGGATGCAGGCCTTGTGTCCATCCATCATTTCCAGCCGCGGCTCCCGTGCATCGGTACGGACGAACATCACTTCGCTGTCGATGTGCAGCGGCTGCGAGTAGAAGAAGGAAGCCTCCCGCTCCGCATTGCGCGCCCAGGGATAACTGGCCTCGAACTCGCCCTGCCGCGCGTATTCGTAAGCCCGTTTCCAGGGCAGGAAGGTCAGCGACAGCGGCCGTCCCATCCGCCGGAAGGCCTCGCGCACCAGCTCACTGGAAAACCCCTGCTGCGGCAGATCGTCACCCACATAGGGCGCATAGTCGCCGGCAACCAGCCGCGCCTCGTCCGCCTGTGCGGGGATGGCCGGCAACAGGCACAACACACATGCCAGCGCCAGCCAGGCACGCCGTCCAAGCAAGCTGCAATTGGGGTGCCGCATCAAGATGCTCCTGTCCGGGCCTTGATTCATTCAAGGCCACGCCAGAGCCCGCCGCTGCCACCGCTCATCCGGTCGACGCCAATGACAAGCGACGCACCCCACAAAAACCAACCCCCGATGCGGCCGAACGGCCGTACCGGGGGTAGTCGGGATATCCAGTCAGCCCTCCCGCCCCAAAGGCGAAGAGGGCATGACCAATCAGAACAGGCGATCCATCCAGCCTTGCGGGTCAGCCGCGCGGCCATACTGGATGTCGAGCAGCGCAGCCTTCAGGCGCTGGGCCACCGGGCCGGCTTCGCCGTCGCCGATGGTGAAGTTGTACTGGCGACCCTTCACCTTGCCGATCGGCGAGATCACCGCCGCCGTGCCGCAGGCGAAGGCTTCACGCAGCCGGCCGCTCTTGGCGTCGGCCTGCCACTGGTCGATGGCGTAGGGCTCCTCGCGCACCGTCAGGCCCAGCGAACGGGCCAGGGTGATCAGCGAATCGCGGGTGATGCCCGGCAGGATGGTGCCGTTCAGCGGCGGGGTCTGCAGCGAACCGTCGTCGAGCACGAAGAA
>CBIHQA010000479.1:0-3503 GCA_966211475.1 uncultured Neisseriales bacterium | reverse complement strand
GACCACATCACCCCCTGGCGCGGCACCTTCCACACCGCCAGCCTGGTTGGCTGCCCGGTGCGCTATGTGTTGTCCACCTCCGGCCACATCCTGGGCATCATCAACCCGCCTGGGCCGAAGTCGAAGCGGGAATACTGGGCCGGCGACGCCACCGGGGAACGGGACGGCGAAGCGTGGCTCAAATCGCAAACCCGCCAGCCCGGCTCCTGGTGGGAGGACTGGACCCGCTGGCTGGCCGAGCGCTGCGGCCCGTTGCAATCGCCCCCGCCGCTCGGCCGGGCGCCTTATCGCAAGCTGGCCGATGCGCCGGGGAGCTACGTGAAGGCGTGACCGACCCGGAGGGCAGGGCGGTCGCGTCGTCGATGCACGGATTCGAGGTCGCCGGGTGTTCTACCCGGCGGGAAAGGAGGTTCACCGCAACTGGGGAACACCAATGGGGGGCAGCCAGGCTCCCGACCATCGTTCATTCACCAGGAAAGGCAGAAAACCATGTTCGCTCCCACAAACTGGCTCGCCCCTTGGGCGCAATTGAGCCAGGTCCAGTTGGACCAGACCCTGCGCATGACAGTGATCGGCCTCGACGGCGTTGAGAAGCTGCTGTCGCTGCAAGTGCGCCTATGGAAGGATCTGTGTACCGACGCAACGCAAACCTTTGCCGCGCTGCGCGCTACGGACGAAGAGCAAGGCTTGTCCGTGCTCAAGGACCAGACCCAGCCCGCGCTGGAGCACGTCGCCACCGCCTACCGGGCGATCTTCGAAACTGTAGCGGCCATGCAAGGTGAACTGGCCCGCGCTGCCGAAGCAGCGGTCGAAGCCGGTTTGGCCTCGCTGCCGACCGACGCGCGCGCTACTCCGTCGCGCACCTCCGCCAAGCCAGTCCGCACGGCCTGAGCAAAGCTCCGCCGTGCCGTAATGCAAAAGCCCCTCGGATCGAGGGGCTTTTGCTTGGTAGCCTGGACGCCGCAGGCGGCCGGGGAAGGGTTTCGATCAGATCCGCTTTGATGAGGTCTTCACCAACTGCGGGCTGATCGACGTTGCTCCCCGGCAGGCGTTGCCGTCCGGGCTACGGGTTACGCGATTTCTTCGTACAACGGCAGCGTCAGGAACTCGGCAAAATCCTCGCTGGTGGACATCTGTTCGAAGATCTGCGCGGCCTTGCGGTACGGAATCTTGTCGAACACGGTGTCGCCATGCTCGGCGCGGATCTTGTCCAGCTCCTCCGGGATCAGCCCGCGCACCAGTTCGGCGGTCACCTTGCGGCCGTCTTCCAGCGTGCCCTTGGGGCTGCGGATCCACTGCCACACCTGCGAGCGGCTGATTTCGGCGGTGGCGGCGTCTTCCATCAGGTTGTGGATCGGCACGCAGCCATTGCCGGCCAGCCAGGAACCCAGGTACTGGATGCCCACGTTGATGTTGCCGCGCAGGCCGGCCTCGGTGATCGGCTGTTCCGGCTGGAAGTTCAGCAGGTCGGCGGCGCCAAAGTTCACGTCCGGGCGCTGCTTGTCGATCTGGTTCGGGCGGTCGCCCAGCACCTTCACGAATTCTTCCATCGCGGTGGACACCAGGCCCGGATGGGCCACCCAGCCACCGTCGAAGCCGTCGTTGGCGTCGCGGGTCTTGTCGCCGCGGATGCCGGCCATGGCCTGTTCGTTCTTTTCCGGGTCGTTCTTGATCGGGATCAGCGCGCTCATGCCGCCGATGGCCGGGGCGTTGCGCTTGTGGCAGGTCTTGACCAGGGTCAGGGCGTAGGCCCGCATGAACGGCACGGTCATGGTGATCTTGGCGCGGTCGGCCAGGCAGAAGTCGCGGTTCTGCTTGAACTTCTTGATGCAGCTGAAGATGTAGTCCCAGCGGCCGGCGTTCAGGCCCGCGCTGTGTTCGCGCAGTTCGTAGAGGATTTCGTCCATCTCGAAGGCACCGAGGATGGTCTCGATCAGCACGGTGGCCTTGATGGTGCCGCGCGGCAGGCCGAGTTCTTCCTGCGCCATCAGGAAGATGTCGTTCCACAGCCGGGCTTCCAGGTGCGACTCCATCTTCGGCAGGTAGAAGTAGGGGCCGCTGCCACGGGCGATCAGCTCCTTGGCGTTGTGGAACAGGTACAGCGCCAGGTCGAAGATGCCGCCGGACACGCGCTTGCCGTCGACGGTGACGTGCTTTTCGTCCAGGTGCCAGCCGCGCGGGCGGGCCAGCAGGGTGGCGACCTTGTCGTTCAGCTTGTAGGTCTTGCCGCCGGATTCCAGCGTGATGGTGCGGCGGATCGCGTCGTACAGGTTGATCTGGCCGTTGATCTGGTTGGACCAGTTCGGGGTGTTGGAATCCTCGAAGTCGGTCATGTAGCTGTCGGCGCCGGAGTTCAGGCCGTTGATGATCATCTTGCGCTCGACCGGGCCGGTGATCTCCACGCGGCGGCACACCAGGTCCTTCGGCAGCGGCGCGATGGTCCAGTCGGCTTCGCGGATGTGGCGGGTCTCTTCCAGGAAATCCGGCAGCTTGCCGCCGTCCAGCTCTACCTGGCGGGCGACACGGCGCTGCAACAGCTCCTGGCGGCGGCCTTCGAAGGCGCGATGCAGCGTGGCGACCAGCGTCAGCGCGTCCGGCGTGAGGATGCGTTCAAAACCCGGTTCGATCGGGGCGTCGATTTGCATGCCTTGGGGCAGTTGCAGCGTCATTGCGATATCTCCTCGGTGGGGGGCTTGCTTGTCACGTCGCGGCGGCGTCCGGGCCGGCATGCTGCCGGACGAACGCCACCAGGTCAGATAGCCGGCTGCCGGTGGCGGTCGGCGTCACGTCCAGCCGCTCGAAGGGTGCGCCGGTACGGTTGATCCAGAACGTCGGGTAGCCAAACTGGCTGGCGCCCGACACATCCCAGGCATTGCTGGAAACAAACAGCACCTGCTCCGGGCGGCGGGCCAGCGTGTCCGTGCCCAGCCGGTAAGCGGCGGGCGCGGTCTTGTATTGGCGTACCGCATCGACCGAAATCAGGTGCGCAAACAGGTCGCGGATGCCAGCGCTCTTGGTCGCCACATCCAGCATCGCCGGCGTGCCATTGGACAGGATCGCCAGCCGCAAGCCCATCTCCCGCAGTGCCAGCAGCGACGGCCGCGTCTCCGGATAGGGCGCCAGACAGGCGTATTCCTTCATCAGCCGCGCACGGCCGGCGTCATCCATGCTCAGCTTCAGCTGCGCCGCCGAGTAATCCAGCGCGTCCTCGGTGATCTCCAGGAACGGCTTGTAGCGCTGCGACAGCGTGCGCAGCCAGGTGTACTCCAACTGCTTCTGCCGCCATAGCTTAGACAGCGCCTCGCCCTTGCCGGGGAACAACTGCTCGGCAAGCGCAGTGACGCTGTACACGTCGAACAGCGTGCCGTAGGCATCGAACAGCAGGGCGGAGAAGCGCATGGGGTGGGTGAGGTCTCACGTTGCGTTGCAGCAAGTGTAAGGGGACTGCGGGTGTGGAAAAAGGGGTTGGTGGTCAAAGGATTTTTTACTGGGAGTATGGAATG
>CBIHQA010000478.1:0-3505 GCA_966211475.1 uncultured Neisseriales bacterium | reverse complement strand
CCCCCCCCCACCCCCCCTCCCACCTGAGGGCCGAGCCCCCGGGGGGCTTGCCCGTCCGCGCCCGGGTGCGGGGTCGCGGTGCCGGACAAGTCCTGGGAGCCATCGGCCCGGTATGGCGTGACCGGCACGCCACGGAAGGAACCGGGATAGGGCGCTCGCCAGCAGTTCCAGCATCGCCGATTCGGACGCGCCTGACAACCCCTGAACGGGCCTCCACAGCGATAAATCTGCACGGTCGAAAATTGCTTGACAGCCATCCATCTCACATAAATATAATGAGAACCATTATCAATTATGTTTGGGGTGAGCCCATGAATGCGATGGTGATCGGTGCGGATACGCTGGGGAATATTCCGCAACTGCTGGCGGACTACGGCATCCGTATCGGCCGTCACGTGACCGGCCGCAATGCCGCGCACCAGCGCAAACTGCCGACCTTGCCGCGCGATACGCAACTGCTCATCCTGTTTACCGATTTCCTGGGGCACAACGTGATGCGTCATTTCCGCCAGCTGGCGAATGAACAGGGCGTGCAGGTGATGGCTTGCCGGCGCAGCATCTGCGCGCTGCAGGAAAGCCTGCAGAGTTGCGGGCTGGCTGGTCAGTGCCAGGCCAAGGCTTGCGAGCAGGGCCGGCAGTGTCCCCGCAAAAACCGGTAATCCGGCCGGCAGGCGTTTGCGTCCGCTAGGGCATGGATTAGAATGCGCCTTTGCAAATTTGGCGCGTCCCCCCCCATGTCGATCTCCTACCAAGACGCATTGCGCGTATTCGAAGAAGCGGACTGCCTGCATGGCGAGCAAGAGGTTTACGCCGCCATCGACAAGCTGGCTGACGAGGTGACGGCCGACCTGCGGGAACGCAATCCGCTGGTGTTCACCATCATGAACGGTGGGCTCATCGCAGCCGGCATCCTATTGCCGAAGCTACGTTTTCCGCTGCGTTGTGAATACCTGCACGCAACCCGCTACTGTGGCGGTACCAGCGGCAAATCGCTGACCTGGGTCGCCAAACCGTCCGAAAAGATCGCTGGCCAGACCATCCTGATCATCGACGATATCCTCGACGAGGGTTACACGCTGGCGGAAGTGGTGCGCTACTGTCGTGAGCAGGGTGCTGCCGAGGTGAAGGTGGCGGTGTTGGTGGACAAACTGCATGACCGCAAGGCGCCGGACGTACGCGCAGATTATGTTGGCCTGAAGGTCGCTGACCGTTACCTGTTCGGTTTTGGTATGGACTACAAGGGCTACTGGCGGAACGCACCGGGAATCTACGCGGTGAAGGGTTTGTAAGGACGCGCTGCCAGCTGCGGTGTAAGGCAGCAATCGCCTGCTGACTAACCGCCATCAACAACAAGGCCACCCGAGGGTGGCCTTGTTGTTTGGAGGAATCGTACCGCTTACTTCGGTACAGTGCCTTCCACGCCTTCCACATACCAGTTGAAGGCGTGCAGCTCGTCGTCGTTCATCGACTTGCCGGCGGCCACGCGTTCCTTGCCGGTATTGTCCTTCAGCGGGCCCTTGAAGATCGGGTCCTTGCCGGAGACGATGCCGGCCTTGCGTTCTTCCAGCTTCTTCTTCACGTCGTCCGGCAAGCTCTTGTTGAGCGCTCCCAGGTCGATCATGCCTTCCTTCAGGCCCCACCAGATCTGGCTCGGCTTCCACTTGCCGTCCATCGCGTCCTTGACGGCCTTGGTGTAGTAGACGCCCCAGTTGATCATCGAGGCACCCAGGTGGGCATCCGGCCCGAACTTGCTCATGTCGGAGTCCCAGCCGAAGGCGTGCACCTTCTTGTCCTGCGCGGTCTGCACCACGGCGGCGGAGTCGGTGTTCTGCATCAGCGTGTCAGCGCCCTGGGCGATCAGGGTTTCGGCGGCCTGACGTTCCTTGCCCGGGTCGTACCAGTTGTTAATCCAGATGACCTTGACGGTGGCTTTCGGGCTGTTAGCGCGAGCACCCAGAGTGAAGGCGTTGATGTTGCGGATCACTTCCGGAATCGGCACCGACGCCACCACACCCAACTTGCCGGTCTTGGTGGTCAGGCCGGCGACATAGCCGGCCATGAAGGCGCCTTCATAGGTACGCACATCGTAGGTGCCCATGTTCTTGTCGGTCTTGAAGCCGGTGGCGTGCAGGAACACGGTCTTCGGGAACTGCTTGGCGACCTTCAGCGTCGGGTTCATGTAGCCGAAGGAGGTGGTGAACACCACCTTGTTGCCGTCCTGCGCCAGCTGGCGGATCACGCGTTCGGCGTCGGCGCCTTCCGGCACGCTTTCCACGAAGGTGGTCTTCACCTTGGCGCCGAATGCCTTTTCCACCGCCTTGCGGCCCTGGTCATGCGCAAACGTCCAGCCCGCGTCCCCCACCGGACCGACATACACGAAGCCAACCTTGAACGGTTCTTCGGCGTGCGCCGTGCCCACTAGGCCGACGGCCAGCAGGGCGGCGGACAGATGCTTCAAAGCATGTCTGCGATTCATTTAACGGATTCCTCCTCAGGAATGGATGAACGGGGGGTATTACGGATTCGAAGCAACAACTGTTCCAAGCGGACTCTGCAAAATGAGAGGTCCGCCGGCCAGGCTCATGTACTGGAGAACAGGCGCCCAAGCCAGACGGGATCGTCCAGCCGTGTCAGCCACCATTGTAGCGCGTTGCCGACGTCCTGCATTCTCCAGGCAAGGTAAAACGGTACCGGACTACGCGGTTCGGCCATCTGCTTCTCGACCAGCAGGCCGGCCTTCAGGGCGGGTTCGGCCATGAACCGCGGCAGGCCGCCGCAGCCGAGGCCGGCAATCTGAGCGGCCAATTTGGTGCGCATGTCGGGTACGGCGAGCGTTTCCTGCCCCAGTAGCAGGCCGGCAGTATGCGGGGCCAGATTTCGTGACGTGTCACTGACGGCGATCGCGCGGTGCCAGAGGATGTCCGACGCTTTCAATGGTTCCGGTGCAGCGGCCAGCGGGTGGCCGGGCGCGACGCAGAACACGAACTGGACATCCCCCAGGTAGCGGGTGGCGAAGCCGGAGCTGCCCGGCGCCGAGCCCGGTGCGCCGATGACCAAGTCTGCCCGCCGGCTGAGCAGGGCATCCCAGCAGCCCCCCAGCACCTCATGGCTGAGCTTGACGCGGGTTCCGCCGCCGGCTGCGTAGAACTCCTCGATCAGCGGAAACAGCAGGCTGACGTCGAACAAGGTATCCACGGCGATGCACAGCTCGGTTTCCCAGCCGGTCGCAACCCGTTTGACCCGTGCTTCCAGATCCCCGGCAGCGCGGAGCAGGCTGCGGCCTTGCTCCAGCAGTTCCTGTCCGGCGGTGGTCAGCTTTGCCCGGTGCCCGCTGCGGTCGAATAGCTGGACTTCCAGATCCTGTTCCAGCTTCTGAACGACATATGTGATGGCGGAAGGGACCCGGTGAAGGGATTCCGCCGCAGCCGCGAAACTGCCTTCACGGTCGATGGCATCCAGTACGGCGAGGGCGTCGAGACTGAGGCGTAGGGTCACGGTGGCTTCA
>CBIHQA010000477.1:0-3527 GCA_966211475.1 uncultured Neisseriales bacterium | reverse complement strand
AACACCTGAATTGCATCGACCTCTTCCTTGCTCGGCGCCGCTCCGTTGTCAGACTAATCCCGTTCACTCTGAACGTTGGCTTCTCGCACTACGATTGGGGCCGCCCCCTTTCGCTTTGGGCAGTCACCACCGCATAACTCGGCCAGAATAGTCCGTGATCGCCCCCTCATCCTCCATGACATTGACCTGCAAAACCCGCAAAGATGCTCTATGCTGAACGCATTTCGGAAAGGCTGACTTGCAGCGAAAAGCAGTCACGCCGCCCCCACGCTCTGAGACACTACCCGCCGTGGTCAGCCTCCCGAAAACCGCAAGAAGCTACGCACCTGATGCGTTGTGCCAATAGCCCCCACCATTGACACGGAGTATCGATCACCATGGTTTGGATCACCCACATCCCTGGCTGTTTTGGTGTGCTGGATCGTCGCTTCGCCTACCACGAGGTGGAAAAGGAGCGTGCCGCGGAGCTGCGCGACATGGTTCAGGTAAAGCGGATTCCACTGGAACAGGTGCTGCAGGAGTTCCAGTGGTGGCTGCACATGCAGACCAGCAACGCGCAGCACATCGCGTCGCAAATGCAGGAAATCGAACACTTCTTCAACTCCCCCGGTCACGAATCCCGTCCGCCTTCCGGCGCTGCCTGACGCCCTTTTCGTCCCTGCCATAAAGTACAGGCCAGGTCGCCTTCTGATAGGCGCATCCTGGCCTTTTTCGCGTCGATGCACAGACAGATCGGCCTTGTTCAACCGAGGAGGATTTCACTGTGAAATACAAAGGAAGTTGCCATTGCGGGCAGGTGTCCTTCGAAGTCGAAGGGGAAATCAAAAACGCCCTGTCCTGCAACTGCTCCATCTGTCAGCGTAAGGGTTCGCTGATGTGGTTCGTGCCCCGCGAGCACCTGCATCTGCTGACGCCGGATGAGGCGGCCAGCACCTACACCTTCAACAAGCATGTGATCAAGCATCGCTTCTGTCCGACCTGTGGCATCCACCCGTATGGCGAGGGTGTGGACCCGAAAGGGAACGCCATGGCGGCCATCAATATCCGATGCCTGGAAGGGATCGATCTGGATGCGATCCCGGTGCAGCACTACGACGGTCGATCACATTAAACATACTTGTCCAGCGCTACCCGGCGCTGGCAAACACATCAACACGACGAGGTTTCCATGAGCACACCGCAGGAAACGCAAAAGCCCACCAAGCGCAGTACCACCGCCAAGTTCAAGAGCTTCACGGACGATGAACAGGCCGCGATGAAAGAGCGCGCCCAGGAGCTGAAAGCCGAAGCGCGTCGCGGCAAAGGGACCGCCCAACAGGATGGGGAAAGCGATTTGCTGGCAAAGGTCGCCGAGATGCCGGATGCGGACCGCACCATGGCCGAGCGGCTGCATGCGCTCATGAAGGCCAACGCACCTATCCTCTCGCCGAAAACCTGGTACGGCATGCCCGCCTATGCCAACAAGGACGGCAAGGTGGTGTGCTTCTTCCAGAGCGCGCAGAAATTCAAATCGCGGTATGCGACGTTGGGCTTTAGCGACTCGGCGGACCTCGACGACGGTGCGATGTGGCCGACTGCGTTTGCGTTGAAAGCGTGGAACGCGGATGTGGAGAAACAGATTGTGGCGTTGGTGAAGAAGGCGGTTGGGTGAACACAGATCGTCTTGCCTGGCTGTGCCGATTCAGCGCCGGCACAGCCCCCTCCCCCCAACTCAACTTCCCCACACCTTCCCGGTGACCAGACGCCAGGCATTCCCATATGCCACTTGATGCTGTGCCGTCGGGCTCAGCGCGGCCAGGATGAGGCTGCGCTGGCGTTGCATCTGCGCCGGGTAGTCGGTTTCTACTGGCGGACGATAGTCAGAGGCGGCGACGAAGCGGTCCGGGTGCGCTTCGATCACGGCTTTCCAAGCCGGCGCTAGCTTGCCGTCGTTGTACAGCGTGGAGTCGTGCGCGCCGGATGGCGTGTAGACACTGCCGGGGGGCGGCACTGCCAGGTCGAAGTGCAGGCCGGGGAAGCGTTCCAGCAGCGTGTTCACATAATCCGGGTTGTAGCGGCGGGCGCGGTCCGGGTAGCGGATCATGCCGAGGTGGCACCAGATCACCTTGGCGCTGGGGTAGCGGGCCAGCATCTGCTCCAGCGAGTCGAGCAGGCGGTCTTCCGGTTCATAGTGGATCTGGAAAGCCACACCGGTTTCCTCACTCAGCGCGAATAGCGCCTGCCCGGCTGGGCCGGCGATGTCGATGGTGATGTCGCGGTTGATGTTGGGCTGGCGCAGTTGCTCGGGGGACGGGTAGTGGCGGAATTCGTACTCCCCCATCAGCAGGTAGTTGCCGGATGCGAGGTCCGCGCGGACACCGGCCAGGAAGGTGGCCGGGTCGCGCCACCAGCGGGCGAATTCGCCGCTGTTGGTGGTGGGGATGAAGTATTCCGGGTGTTGGTGGTACAGCGACAGCGAGGGGCTACTGTCCGGGGCGTTGGCAGGCGCATAGGCGATCTGCGCGATGTCGAACCGGTCCATGTAGTCGATCATGCGGGCGACGTTGGTCGCGCTGTCGACGTAGGTGGCTTCCATGTCGATGATGGGCAGGCCGCCGCGGTCGAGGATGGCGCGTATCCGGCGTGCCCACGCAGCCGTGGCTTCGGGCGGGGCGGTGACTTTGGCTGTGGCGGCGGCAATGCTGGACAGCATGGGCAAGGACAATGCGCAGCCGAGCTGAGCTGCGCCGAATAAAAAGCGGCGGCGGTTCATCAGGCGGATTCCAGGTGCTACCGAATGGCAGCGGCCAGAACAGTGTAGGTTGGGTTGAGCAGTAGGCGAAACCCAACGTTGGGCATGCATCCAGCTGCTGGTGGAAACTGCGCCTTCGCCGCGGCCTTCATTCTTCGGTCGAACCAAGCTGTCGGGCTTCGCCTTTGGCTCAACCCAACCTACAAGAGCCCCGTCAGGGCGTCAGGTCTTGCGAAGGGCGCGCCCACAGGTTGACGTCACCTTCTTGCGCCAGCTTGTCGATGGCGGCCAGTTCTTCGGTGGTGAAGTCCAGTCGTTGCAGGGCGGCAACGTTTTCGCGGATCTGTTCCGGCCGGCTGGCGCCGATCAGAGCGGAGGTCAGGCGCTTGTCTCGCAGCACCCAGGCGAGTGCCATCTGCGCCAGGCTTTGGCCGCGGGCTTGGGCAATCTCGTTCAGGCCTTGAACGCGGGCCAGGTTTTCCGGGCTGAGGTGAGAGGACAGCAGCGAGCCGCCGCCGGGGCGGTTGACGCGCGCGTCCTGCGGCACGCCTTTCAGGTATTTGTCGGTGAGCAGGCCTTGGGCCAGCGGGGTGAAGGCGATGCAGCCGACGCCTTGTTCGCCCAGCGTATCCAGCAGGTCGGCTTCGATCCAGCGATTGAGCAGGTTGTAGGACGGCTGGTGGATCAGCAGCGGGACCTTCCACTCACGCAGTAGGCGAACCATTTCTTCGGTCTTGCCGGCGGAGTAGGAGGAAATCCCCACGTACAGCGCCTTGCCCTGCCGCACAGCGCTGGC
>CBIHQA010000476.1:0-3535 GCA_966211475.1 uncultured Neisseriales bacterium | reverse complement strand
GATGGAACTGAAACCTCAAGACCTGCTGGTATTGCGGAAGGTGGCCGCCCACCCGCCGCAACGCTGGACCTACGCTGCACTGGGCGAAGCGCTCGCCATGAGTGCATCCGAAGCACATGCGAGCGTGAAGCGCGCCGTGGCGTCGGGCCTGGCCATCGCGCCATCGCGCGGTGAGTGGTCGCCGGTACGGCCGAACCTGCTGGAGTTCGTGCTGCACGGCGTGCGCTACATCTGGCCGGCCACGATGGGGCCGGTCAAGCGGGGTGTGCCAACGGCTTTCGGTGCCGAACCGCTGGCCAGCCAACTGACGGCGGCGCCGGGCGAAGCACCGGTGTGGGCGCATCCCGACGGCAAGGCCAAGGGCCCATCGCTTTCACCGCTCTACCGTACGGCACCGCAGGCCGCACTGGCCGACCCGGCGCTGCATCGCCTGCTGGCCCTGCTGGATGCCTTGCGCATCGGCCGGGCGCGCGAGCGCAATCTGGCTGCCAAGCTGATGGAAGCCGAATTGATGAGGTCCGACACGGGGGCGGCCGATGCGAGCCAATGACCCGAATCTACCCTACCTGCGTCGCGTCGCTGAGGCGCTGGGCGAGTTGCGCGAACAGGTGGTATTCGTCGGCGGTGCCGTGGCCGGCCTGCTGGTGACCGACCCGCTGGCCGATAGCGTGCGCGCCACCCGCGACGTAGATGCGGTGGTGAACGCCAGCCGGGTCGTGTTCCATCGCATCGAAGAAGCAGTGGCGCAGCGCGGGTTCGCGCGTGACATCAGCAGCGACGTGATTTGCCGCTGGGTGCACAAGGACTCGGGCGTGCTATTCGACCTGATGCCGGTGCAACCCGAAGTGCTGGGATTCTCCAACCGCTGGTATCCCTATGCAGTGGAAACCGCCGAGCCGGTGGAACTGAGCCCCGGTGTCACCATCCGGCTGGTCAGTGCCGCGGCTTTCGTGGCGACCAAGCTGGAAGCCTTTGCCGGCCGCGGCGGCGGTGATTTTCTGAGCAGCCATGACATCGAGGACGTGCTCAACATTGTCGATGGGCGTGAGGAGCTGACCGAAGAGATGGCCGCAGCTCCGGCCGAACTGCTGCAGGCCGTGGCCGAATCCTTCCATCGCCTGCTGACGAACCCGGACTTTGCGAACGTGCTGCCGGGCCTGATCGCCGAGCCGGAACGGGCCGGTCTGGTCATGCAACGCCTGAAAGCCATGTGCTCATGAACCTGCACCAGGAACACCACTTCGAGCGCGAGATCTGCGCCCACTTGGCCGCCAACGGCTGGCTGTATGCCGAGGACGACGCAGCACGCTTCGACCGAGCCAGCGGCCTGTTCCTGCCCGACTTGCTGGGCTGGGTCGAAGCCACCCAGCCGGAAAGCTACCAGCGCCTTGCCAAAACCCATGGCGAGAGCCTGTCCGGCGTTTTGGCCGAGCGCGTGCGCAAGAATCTGAACGAGCGCGGCACGCTTGACGTACTGCGCCGCGGCGTAGAGGTGCTGGGCCTGAAAGAGCCGCTGATGCTCGCCCAGTTCAAGCCGGCGCTGGCCATCAACCCCACGATCCAGGCGCACTACGCGGCCAATCGGCTGCGCGTGGTGCGGCAGGTCAGGCATTCGCCCAACCAGCAGCAGGATGCGCTGGATCTGGTGTTGTTCCTCAACGGTGTCGCGGTGGCCACGGCCGAGCTGAAATCCGACTTCACGCAGGGCATGCAGGACGCGGTGGACCAGTACCGCTTCGACCGTCACCCGCAACCCAAGGGGGGCGTCGCTGAGCCGCTGCTGGCCTTCCCGGGCGGGGCGCTGGTGCACTTCGCCGTCAGTCAGTCGGAAGTGATGATGAGCACCCGGCTGGCCGGGCCGGCAACGACTTTTCTGCCTTTCAACCGGGGCAATGCCGGCGGTGCCGGCAACGCGCCGAATCCTGATGGCTTCACCACCGCCTATCTGTGGGAAGACGTGTGGGAGCGCGAAAGCTGGCTGGACATCCTGCACCGCTACCTGATCGGTAAGCGCGACGACAAGAAGCAGCTCAAGACGGTGATCTTTCCGCGTTATCACCAGCTGGATGTGACCCGCAAACTGGTGGCGGACGTGCTGGAGAACGCCAACCAGGGCGGGCCTGGTCCGCGCTACCTGATCCAGCATTCGGCAGGCTCGGGCAAGACCAATTCCATCGCGTGGACCGCGCACTTTCTGGCCGACCTGCATGACCACCGGCACAACAAGCTGTTCGACAGCGTGCTGGTGGTCAGCGACCGCACCGTACTGGATGCGCAGTTGCAGGAGGCGATCTTCGACTTCGAGCGCACCACGGGTGTGGTGGCCAGCATCACCAACGATGCCGGCAGCAAGAGTGCCAATCTGTCTCAAGCGTTGAAGGACGGCAAGAAGATCATCGTCTGTACCATCCAGACCTTCCCGTTTGCGCTGCAAGCAGTTCAGGAGTTGGCTGCCACCGAGGGCAAGCGCTTCGCCGTGATCGCCGACGAGGCGCATAGCTCGCAAACCGGCGAGGCGGCGGCCAAGCTCAAGCAGTTGCTGTCGGCCGAGGAATGGGCCGAGCTTCAGGATGGCGGCGAGGTAGATACCGAGGCCCTGCTGGTCGCGCAGATGGAAGCCCGCGCGGGCGTGAAAGGCCTGACCTATGTGGCCTTCACCGCAACACCAAAAGGCAAGACGCTGGAGCTGTTCGGCCGCAAAGGGCCGGATGGATTGCCGCAGCCCTTCCATATGTATTCGATGCGGCAGGCCATCGAGGAGGGCTTCATCCTCGACGTCCTGAAGAACTACACCAGCTACAAATTGGCGTTCAAGCTGGCGCACGACGGGCAGGAGTACGACGAGAAGCAGGTTGAACGCAGCGCAGCGATGAAAGGCATCATGCAATGGGTGCGGCTACATCCGTATAACATCGCCAGCAAAGTGCAGATCGTGGTCGAGCATTACCGGGAGAATGTGCAACCGCTGCTGGCAGGCCGGGCCAAGGCGATGGTGGTGGTGGGGTCACGCCGGGAGGCCGTCCGCTGGCAAAAGGCCATCCGTGCTTATATTGCCAGGCAAAACTACCCCCTGGGCGTGCTGGTGGCGTTTTCGGGTGAGGTGAACGACCCGGAGAGCTATCCGGAGGCGGTGACAGAGGCCAGCCACGCATTGAATCCCGGTCTCAAGGGTCGCGATATCCGGGACGCCTTTGCCGAGCCCGATTATCACCTGCTGCTGGTCGCCAACAAGTTCCAGACCGGTTTCGACCAGCCACTGCTGTGCGGCATGTACGTGGACAAGATGCTGGGGGGCATCCAGGCGGTGCAGACGCTATCGCGCCTGAATCGTGCGGCTCCGGGCAAGGACACGACCTACATCCTGGACTTTGTGAACGAGCCAGCCGAGGTCCTCAAGGCCTTCAAGACATATTACGAAACCGCCGAGTTGGAAGCCGTGACCGACCCGCACCTGGTTTACGACTTGCGGGCAAAACTGGATGCAGCCGGTTACTACGACGAGTTCGAGGTAAACCGGGTAGCCACAGTAGAGTTG
>CBIHQA010000475.1:0-3543 GCA_966211475.1 uncultured Neisseriales bacterium | reverse complement strand
ATCCAATACATAACGAAAAAGAATGGAAAATTCTAGAAAATCTCATTATTCATGAGAATCCTTGCGACCTATAGTCAGCATGTCCCAGCAATGCACCGGTGGCTCCGGGCCAGCCGACCACCACCAACGACAATGCTGAATCGCATTTTCAGGGGGCTGTCTTTCAGAAAGCCCCAAACGAGGAGGAGACCATGAACAAGCTCGACCCGCTCATTGGCGAGTTCAACCAGCGCGACCGTGGCGTGCATCCACCCGCCTATGCCCCTGAGTACAAGACCAGCGTGCTGCGCTCACCGAAGAACGCGCTGATTTCGCTGCAGAACTCGCTATCGGAAGTGACGGCCCCCGTGTTCCGACCAGAAGAACTCGGCCCACTCGATAACGACCTGATCCTCAACTACGCCAAGGAAGGCTTGCCGATCGGCGAGCGCATCATCGTCCACGGCTTCCTGCGCGACGAATTCGGCCGACCGGTGAAAAACGCACTGATTGAGGTCTGGCAAGCCAATGCCGGTGGTCGCTACCGTCACAAGAAGGATCAGTACATCGCGCCGATCGATCCGAACTTCGGCGGTTGCGGGCGGATGCTCACCGACGAGAACGGCTACTACTTCTTCCGCACCATCAAGCCAGGCCCCTACCCCTGGCGCAACCGCATCAATGACTGGCGACCGGCCCACATCCACATCTCGCTGTCCGGCGACGGATGGGCACAACGGCTGATCACCCAGATGTATTTCGAAGGCGACCCGCTGATCTCGCGCTGCCCGATCTTGTGTGCCATTCCCGACGAAGAGGATGTGAAGCGCCTGATCGCCCCGCAGGACCCGGGGGCGTTCGTGCAGCTGGACAGCCGCGCCTATCGCTTCGACATGGTGCTACGCGGCAAGCGCGCCACGTTGTTCGAAAACCATCTGCAAGGAGCCAAGTGATGATGCAGCCGCTCGACTACCTGAAGGAAACGCCGTCGCAGACCGCCGGGCCCTATGTGCATATCGGCCTCGCGCCACGGGAAGCAGGCTTCGATATCTTCGAGAACAACTTCGGCAACGTGATGGTCGGTCCGGATACGCGCGGCGAACGCGTCCGCATCGAAGGCCGCGTATTCGATGGCTCTGGCACCCCGCTGCGAGATGTACTGATCGAAGCCTGGCAAGCCAATGCGCAAGGCAAGTACGCTCATCTGGCCGATCAGCAAGACAAGCCGCTGGACCCTGGTTTCCGGGGATGGGGCCGGGCCTGCTCGGACTTTGCAACTGGTACCTATGTCTTCGACACCATCAAGCCCGGGTCGGTGGAAGGCCGCAACGGCCGCCCCATGGCTCCGCACATCAACCTGTGGATCGTCGCACGCGGCATCAACATCGGTCTGAACACCCGGCTCTACTTCTCGGACGAAGCGGAAGCCAACAGCAAGGACCCGGTGCTCAACCTGATCGAATGGGAGGTGCGCCGCAAAACGCTGATCGCCGAACGGGAAGACCGCAATGGCGAGGTGGTATACCGCTTCGACATCTACATCCAGGGCGACCGGGAAACGGTGTTCTTCGACATCTGAACGACACGGGCCGGTTACGAGTGCAATCGCCGCGGCCGGCTTGTCGTTTACCCGTCAGCCGGCCATGATGCCACCTCATGGAACGCGACTTTTTCACCAGCCGGATCCGGCTTCGCCATCTGCATTGCTTCGTCAGCATTGCACAGGAACAGCACATCGGCCGTGCCGCCGCCAAACTGGGGCTGACACAGCCAGCCGTTTCCAAAACCCTGACCGAGCTGGAAGAACTGACGGGAAACCACCTGGTGGACCGCGGCCGGCACGGCGCCCATCTCACGCCGCAGGGCGAGCGTTTTCTGCCCCATGCCATTGCCGCATTGGAAGCGTTGCACGCAGCAGGCGAAGCAGCTAGCGGCAAACAGACTCAGCAAACAGAAATACTGACCATCGGCGCACTACCGACCGTAGCGACCGACCTGCTGCCTACCGCGTTGATTCACCTCCAGCAGCGTCGGCCGCATGCCACGGTACAGGTGAAAACCGCCGCCAATCGAACCTTGCTGACGATGCTCAAGGCGGGCGAGATCGATTGCGCATTGGCCCGCATGGCGGATCCGGACCTGATGGCGGGCGTGTCATTCGAAATGCTGTACATGGAGCCCCTAGTCCTGGCGGTGAGGTCGGACCATCCGCTCCTACAACTCCCCGCCCCTTCGATGCCCCAGGTTCTCGATTACCCAGCCATCTTGTCCCCGCGCGGCACCGTTCCGCGTCATCACACCGAAAGCTTTTTGCAGTCCCGCGGCTTGCGCCCTCCCTCAGCCTGCATTGAGACGCTTTCTGTCTCATTGGCCAGACAAGTCGTACTGCTAGGAAACTATGTATGGTTCGTCCCCATTGGTGCGGTCAAGGATGACTTGGCAAGGAAACTGCTGTGCCAGTTGCCCATTAGAACGGACGGAACAGAAGAGCCGATCGGCCTGTTGCTGCGCGGAGACGCTGCGAAGAGTCAGCTGATACAAGAACTCACAGCAGTCCTGCGCACCCTTTCCGGACACAATCGTAGCGGGCCGGGTTAGTTCCGGTTCGCTCTCTCCCCCTATATCTTGGGGACAGATCAAAACGTCCCGGGGAAGCCTCAAGGGCTTAGTAGCCGCGGGCGCAGCTGGCCTATCGCCTGCAGCGGCGCGATGGAGAACAGGCCGCAGGACAATGACAGAACGAAAATGTGGGTCATTCCACCCAAAAAAAGGGCGAGCACAGTGTGCCCGCCCAGGTTCATGGGAAATCAACCGTTATGCAGCCAGCTCCGCAGAGACATGACTCGGAGCCGCCGCATAATGGTCAAATTGCATCGTGTAGCTCGCACGGCCCGAACTGAGCGCCCGCAAACTACCGATGTAGCCGAACAGCTCACGCAGCGGTACGTGCGCTTCGATCACCGACGCGTTGCCGCGCAGCGACTGCTGGCGCACCAGGCCACGGCGACGATTCAAGTCACCGATCACGTCACCGAGGTACTCGGCAGGCGTGATCACCTCGACCGCCATCATGGGCTCGAGCAACACCGGGGCGGCTTGCTGCGCTGCTTCCCGGAAGGCCATCCGCGCCGCATGTTCGAAGGCAAGTGCCGACGAATCACGGTCGTGGTAGCTACCGTCGAGCAGCGTGACCGCCACGTCCACCACCGGGTAACCAGCAACCACACCCCGGCCTGCGGCCTCGCGCACGCCCTGCTCCACCGCCGGGACGAATTCACGTGGAATCGCTCCGCCGCTGATGCGGTTGTCGAACGTGATGCCCGAACCGGCTTCCGCCGGCTCCACGCGCAACACCACCTCGGCGAATTGCCCCGGCCCGCCCGTCTGCTTCTTGTAGACATGGCGGGTTTCGGCCGCGCGGGTGATGGTTTCGCGGTAAGCAACCTGCGGCCGGCCGGTGGTGACTTCCACCCGGTAGCGGCTGCGCAGTTTTTCCAGCGTCACCTCCAGTTGCAACTCTCCCATTCCCGACAGCAAGGTCTGCCCCGAGTCCGGATCCTGCCG
>CBIHQA010000474.1:0-3546 GCA_966211475.1 uncultured Neisseriales bacterium | reverse complement strand
CTCTCCGGATGGCCGCTACATCCTGGCCTTTTGGCAGCCTGATGCCGACCCGACGGAAATACGTCTAACCATCTTTAACACCGCGACTGGGCAGATCGTCAAACAAGGTTCCCAGCTCGACGGCAAAATCGTGACGAACAGCCCCGCCGCGTGGTTGCCCGACGGCCGATACCTCTATTTGGCGGGCCGCCGTCTTTATGAGTCCTCGCCTTCGGCAAACACCAGTACGCTGAGGGCTGAATTGACCGGCCTGCCTGACAACAGCGCCTCTGGCAATCCTGCCGACGCCGATTCGACTGGCAACCAAATGTCCGTCAGCCCGGACGGGCAGAAGATTGCATTCAGCTGGACGGCCAAACGCGAAGGCCAACCCACGAAGGACACGAACGTCTGGGTCGCCCAGGTCGATGGCACCGGTCTGCACCGACTGACATCCCCGACCGATCCGGCCAGTGCACTGGAGTACACCTATGGCAATGCCACCTGGTCTCCAGACAGCAAATGGGTGGGCGCAGTGCTTTACATGGCCGCGGTGAACGTTGCACCGATCTTTCCGCCGGACCAATCGTTTCCCGGCCTTCCCGGCGGGATCATTGGAGCCACCGGTTGTGGCGTCAACCCGGTGTTCGTGCTGCCGGCCGAGGCCGAGAACGTGGCCATCAGCTGGCCCAGCTATGACGTGAAGTACGGGCTCAAGGTGCGCAACCCCTCTGGCACAGGTGGTTTGTGGGTCTCGGCCTGCTCGACCATCGAGTGGGTCAAATAGCCTGAGAAGTTTAGCCTGAAGGTGCTGCTCGGACTTGGATCGATCGGTGGACTGACACTGGGGCCCGCCCTAGCTATCGTCCGCCCCAGCTTACGAACAAGTCCTGCGACGTCTTTAATTCATTTCGTCGGCTCCGCAAAAGCAATCTTCAGCGGCAACCAAGTTGCAGACGCAGGCTCGCCGCCCTATCGGCCGGTGACCAGGCTCAGGAGGAGCGGGCACGGGTTGTCATACCAGTCCTCGGGTGCGACCCATGACCCTGCCGCCGCTCGCTGAGGCCCATGCGACCATGGTGAGGATGGGCCTCCATGGCACGGCGGAAGCGCAGCTGCAACAAGCGCCTCATCCTCGTGCCGAGATGTCACGGCCCGGGCTTGCAGGGCGGCGAGGTGACACGCGCACCTCGCCGCATCACCCGAGGCCCGGTCTCCCTGTCAATCGAAAGACCACTGGATGAATTCAAGCCGATATCCCGCTGCTGCTGTGGCCTTGTCTTTGCTGCTCATTGCTGGTTGCGGAGGGGGCGGTGGAGGCGACGACGCGACCACGGCGCCTGGCAATGGCAGTTCGCCCCCTGAAGTGACGACCTACGGCGATACGAACCTGCCGGGCCGGTTGCTGGTCACCACCTCGGGCCCGGCCCTTCTGTATGACCTGCGCACAGGGCAACCGCTTTCTTACCCGATGCCCGCCGACACCGGACACAACTGGACGATCGTGACCGGCGGCGCAATGCTGTCACGCGTCACGAACGTCAGCCCGGGCAAGTTCAGCGTCGACCTCGTCAGTTCCAGCGACTGGTCCAGAGTCGGCGGGCCCGTGACGATCCAAGGGAAGATTCGTCCCCCCAAAGCATCGCCGGACGGAAAGTACCTTTTGACGTTCTGGCAAGCACCGGACGAACCCGTCAACGATCCGAACCCGCTGACTATCTTCGAAGTTGCCACCGGCAGGGTCGTCAAGCGCTCATCGCGCATGTCGACAGAGTTCGTGCTGGGCCACCCGGCCGCCTGGTTGCCTGATGGTCGCTACATCTACCTCGCAGGCCGCAACCTCTATGCGTCCACCCCCACCTCGCAGACCGAAGAACTGCTGGCCACCTACGATCTACCTGATAACAGCGTGTTCCACGACGGGCGCTACACCGCAAGCGGGGCCGACCTCGTGGTCAGCCCCGACGGCAAGAAAATCGCATTCGAATGGTCCGTCCGGCGCGCCAATGACACAGACGACCTGCACATTTGGGTAGCCAACATCGACGGCTCTGGACTGCACAGGCTCACCGAAGTACAGGAATTGAACGACCCCCTGTCGTACTCCTACGGCCGACCGACATGGTCTCCCGATGGCAAATGGATCGGTGCCGGCCTCTACTTGACCGGCACCACGACAGCGCCGATCTTCCCGCCTGACCAGTCCTTCCCTGGCGTACCGGGGGGCATCATAGGCAGCACGGGCTGCGGCTTGAGCCCATCGTTCGTGCTACCAGTCGATGCCGTCAAGGTGCCCATCTCCTGGCCCACCTATGACAAGAAGTATGGCCTCAAGGTGCGCAACGCTTCGGGCACGGGCGGCAAGTGGGTCTCCACCTGCTACTCCATCAAGTGGTTGCCTTGACCACCTGCATCCGCTCGTTCTGAGCGGAGGACGATGCCGAGATGTGACGTCCCGGGCTTGCAGAGCGGCGAGGTGACACGCGCACCTCGCCGCATCACCCCAGGCCCGGTCTCCCTGTCAATCGAAAGACCACTGAATGAATTCAAGCCGATATCCCGCTGCTGCTGTGGCCTTGTCTTTGCTGCTCATCGCTGGTTGCGGAGGGGGCGGTGGAGGCGACGACGCGACCACGGCGCCTGGCAATGGCAGTTCGCCCCCGGAAGTGACGACCTACGGCGAGACGAACCTGCCGGGCCGGTTGCTGGTCACCACCTCGGGCCCGGCCCTTCTGTACGACCTGCGCACAGGGCAGCCGCTTACCTATCCTATGCCGAGCAACACCGGCCACACCTGGACCGTGACCACCGGCGGCGCCACACTCGCCAGATTGACCGGCCTTGGCAACGATACCTTCAGCATCGATCTCGTCAGTTCGACGGACTGGTCGCGCGTTGGTGGGCCGACAACCATCCGCGGCAAGTTCAGATCACCCACGGCCTCACCGGACGGCAAGTACCTGTTGACGTTCTGGCAAGACCCGGATGGACCGGTCAACGACCCGAACCCGCTGACCATCATCGACGTCGCCACCAGCAGGGTTGTCAAGCGCTCGTCGCGCATGTCGACGGAGTATGTGCTGGGCAACCCTGCCGCGTGGTTGCCCGACGGTCGCTACATTTACCTGGCCGGCCGCAACCTCTATGCGTCGAACCCCACCTCTCAGACCGAAGAGTTGCTGGCCACCTATGATCTGCCGGACAACAGCGCGTTCCAGGACGGGCGCTATACAGCAGCGAACGCCGACCTTGCCGTCAGCCCCGACGGCAAGAAAATCGCGTTTGAATGGGGTGTTCGTCGAGCCAATGGAGTCGGCGATGTGCACATCTGGGTAGCCAATGTGGACGGCTCGGGACTACACCGCCTCACGGAAGTGCAGGACCTCAACGACGCACTGTCCTACGCCTACGGCAAGCCCACTTGGTCTCCAGATGGCAAATGGGTCGGCGCCGGCCTCTACATGACCGGCACCACCGTCGCGCCGATCTTCCCGCCCGATCAATCCTTCCCCGGCGTGCCCGGCGGCATCACCGGTACCACCGGCTGTGCGCTGAGCCCCTCGTTTG
>CBIHQA010000473.1:0-3546 GCA_966211475.1 uncultured Neisseriales bacterium | reverse complement strand
GCTGGCGCAGCCGGAACCACAGCGGTTTCAGTTGTTGCGGGCGTTGTTTGTGGAGGAGGTGTTTGTTGGGGCTAAGCGCTTCGCGCAATCGATTTCGATGTGGGGTCTCGTCCCCACGGACGAGATTCTTTCTTTGCGCCGCCAAAGAAAGAATCCAAAGAAAGGCGGCCCCTACGCCGCGCCCCTTCGGGGTTCCCTGCGCTACTCGCTCAAGCGGGCGGTGGACCAACTCGCCCTGGCAGGGCACACAAAACGTGGGCCACTGCGGAGCTCAAACACGGTCCACCTTTTCTCCCGCCCAACCTGCGTTGCTCGGCGCTTGCAAAGGGGATTCGGCCACTTCTGTGCGCTTCGCGCCCTGCGCCTTGTGAAAAGCGAGAACCGTCGGCTCTCGTAGGTTGGCGCTGAGCGCAGCGAAGCCCAACAGAGCACCCGTTCCACGTCGTCACGTTGGGGTTCGTACCTCACCCCAACCTACGAAAGGCAGCAAGCCCCCTTGCGGGATTGCAACCTGCGAATGGCGGTAACGTTTTAACGATCACGGGCGGTTGTATACCGCCCGGGCCCCGTCGAGGAGCCGCGTTTTGCCCGTTTACGGACGGGGTTTCTTTGATGCCTGTCTGAGGCCCTCGCGGCCGAGTTCCGCAGCCGCCGGCCGGAAACGGGCAAAACCCGGGCAGCCCGCAGGGCCGACGACTCGGGGTCGCCTTTCTTTGCTTACTTTCTTTGGCGAAGCAAAGAAAGTGAGTCGGCCGTGGGACGAACTCCCACTCAAAAGCCTTTCAAACTGCGCGATAGCGCTAAACAAAAACGCTTTTCGGCCGCAGATGCCCCAGGAACAGATAACTGGCGTTTGACCAACTGAACTGCTCAGCATGCTGACGCGGCAATTCACGACCAATCTCCATCGCCGCCAGGCAGGCCTCGCGCAGGTCCTCCCGCATCACGCCAGCCGGCGAATCGCCGATCACGTCCAGCGGGCCGGTCACCGGATACGCCGCCACCGGGCAACCGCAAGCCATCGCCTCCAGCATCACCAAGCCGAAGGTATCGGTTCGGCTGGGGAAGACGAACACGTCGGCGCTGCGGTAAGCCGCCGCCAACTGAACATGGTCCAGCACGCCCAGCCAGCGCACATCGGGGAACTGCCGCTCCAGCGCTGCCCGTTGCGGGCCAACGCCCGCCACCCACTTGCTGCCCGGCAGGTCCAGCGACAGGAAGGCAGCCAGGTTCTTTTCCACCGCTACCCGACCGACGTAGAGGAAGATCGGCCGGTCGCTGTCCAACGCATTGCGCGGGCCGTCGGGGTGGAACGTCTCCAGATCGACACCGTGTGACCAGGCCGCCACGTTGGTGAAGCCCTGATCCAGCAGGTCGCGCTGCACCACCGGCGTTGGCACCATCACCGCCTCCGCTGCGCCGTGGAAGCGCCGCAGCCAGGCATAGCTGACCGACAGCGGCAGGCCAGTGCGCAACTTCACGTATTCCGGAAAGCGCGAATGGTAGGCGGTTGTGAACGGAAAGCCGTTGCGCAGGCACCAGCGCCGCGCAGCCAGGCCCAGCGGGCCCTCGGTGGCGATATGCACTGCATCCGGCGCGAATGCCTCGATGCGACGCGCCACCTCACGGCCAGCGAACAACGATAGGCGGATGTCCGGGTAGGTCGGCATCGGCATGGTGCGGAAGCCCTCCGGCGTCAGCCAGCCGACCGTGTGCCCCCACCGTTCGAGGTCCGCCGCGGTGTATTGCAGGGTGCGCACCACGCCATTCACCTGCGGCAGCCAGGCATCAGTGACGATCAGGATGCGCAGTAGCGCGCCGTTGTGCGGTTGGGGGGTGGGCAGTGCGCTCGGGGCGTTCATGCCGCCACCACTGGCAGCGGAGTTTCGAACTGTTGCGGCAGGAAGGCGCCGCCCGGGGTTTGCCAGCTGAGGATTCGCAATTCGCCACTCTCCAGTTCCACCAAGGCCGTCAGGCTCTCCACCCAGTCGCCATCATTGGCGTAGACGATGCCGGCGATGTCGCGCAGCTCCGCCTTGTGGATGTGGCCGCAGATCACACCGTCCAGTCCGCGCCGGCGGGCTTCGTCCGCCACCGCCTCTTCGAACTGGCTGACGAAGTTCACCGCCTTCTTCACCTTGTGCTTCAGGTACTGCGACAGCGACCAGTACCCGAGACCCATGCGCCCCCGCAGCTGGTTGAGCCAACGGTTGAGCTTGAGAGTGAATTCGTAGAGCTGGTCCCCCACGTAGGCAAGCCACTTGGCGCACTGGATCACCCCGTCGAACAGATCGCCGTGCAGCACCAGGAAGCGGCGACCATCGGCGGTGGTATGCACCATCTCGTCGACGATCTCGATGCCGCCAAAGTGCAGGCCGGCGAACTGGCGGATCACCTCGTCGTGGTTGCCGGGAATGAACACCACCCGGGTGCCCTTGCGCGCCTTGCGCAGCACCTTCTGCACCACGTCGTTATGGCTCTGCTGCCAGTACCACTGGCGCTTCAGGGCCCAGCCGTCGACGATGTCGCCAACCAGGTAGAGGAAATCGGATTCGGTATGCCGCAGGAAATCCAGCAGGTAGTCGGCCTGGCAGCCGGCGGTACCGAGGTGGATGTCCGAGATGAAGATGCTGCGGTAACGCTGGACCGGCCCGAGGGGATGATGCTCGGGCTCGACGGAAGAGGAGGAGGTCATCGGTGCGTTCACGCGGTGCATCTTGGCGTGGCAATGTTGCGTGGCGGTGAAGCGGGCGTGACGTGACGATGACAGGGGCTCGCCCGCGCGGCATGCTCTTGTCCTTGTCGCGCCTCTGCACAGCATCGACAATAGGACAACCCCCTCAAGGAGACCCGCCATGGGCGCCAGCTCGCAGGATTACATCGACTTCGTCACCGGCCAGTTGGCCGAGCTGCCGGGCCTGGCACATGGCCGTTTCTTCGGTGGCGTGCGCCTGACCGCCCACGGCGTGCAGTTCGCGATGTTGATGGACAACGCGCTCTATTTCGTGGTCGACGACCAGACCCGGCCGCGCTACCAAGCCTGGGGCAGCGACTGCTTCCGCTACCAGACCCATCGCGGGCCGGTCGACGTGAAGAAATACTACGAAGTGCCGGGCGAACTGTTGGATGACCCCGCTGCCCTGCTGCCGCTTGCGGAAGAAGCAGTTGGCGTGGCCAGCCGCCTGAAGCAGCCCGCCTCCCGGCGAAAGGGAAGCCGGCCGTGATGCGGCGCCTCGCCCTCCTTCTGCTGGCCCTGCCCGCCGCCCCGGCCTGGAGCTGTGACGTGGCGGCCTATCTGGTCAAGACCTGGGGCATCAGCTTTGCAGGTTTCGAGCGACCGATCATGCCGGCGCCACAAAATTTGCCGTCGTCATGGAACCAAGCCGATGTGTTGACGATCTTCCTGAACAGTAACCCGGACCTGATCAAGGACGGCTTCGAGCACCGCGCGCTGGTCAACCCGCGCCTGAAACAGGCGATGATCCTGCGTACCGGCGGCTTCGGCGGCGTCCACGAGTGGTACGGTCCGGTGCAATTGATGGCGGT
>CBIHQA010000472.1:0-3547 GCA_966211475.1 uncultured Neisseriales bacterium | reverse complement strand
GCAGCTCGGCAGTGCGCGAGGCGCTGTATTTCTCGCCCTGCTTGAGGCCCACCACCTGCGCCGTCCCGGTCTTGCCGGCCATGGTGTATTGCAATCCGACGCTGGACGCGTAGCCGGTACCACCTGGCCCCAGCACCCGGTGCATGGCTTCCTTCACCACCTGGATGTTCTCCGGCTTGAAGTTCCAGCGGGCGGCCGGCTCCGGGTCGATGGTGCGCCGTTTGCCGCTTTGCACGTCCACCACCTCGTGCACCACGTGCGGCTTGAAGGCCACGCCATCATTGGCGAGCACCGAGGTGGCATAGGCGAGCTGTAGCGGCGTGTAGGCGTTATAGCCCTGGCCGATACCGACGCTGACCACGTCGCCCAGGTACCACTTGCGGTGTTCCTCGCGGAAGCGCGGGCCGGAGAAGCGTTTGCGCTTCCATTCCGGCGACGGCAGGATGCCGGTCGCCTCGCCCGGCAGGTCGATGCCGGTCTGCTGGCCGAAACCGAACTTGGGCATGAACGCCGCGATGCGGTCGATGCCCATGTCGAACGCCAGCCGATAGTAATAGGTGTCGCAGGAGGCAGCGATCGACTTGTACATGTCGACCGTACCGTGGCCGCCCGGCTTGTCGTCGCGGAAGCGGTGGCTGGAGCCAGGCAGCACGAAGAAGCCCGGGTCGGCGATGGTGTCGCTCGGTCGGCGCACGCCGTTCTCCAGTGCGGCCAGCGCCATGAAGGGCTTGAAGGTCGAGCCCGGCGGATAGACGCCGCGCAGTGCCCGGTTGTTCAGCGGGTGGTAGATCGACTCGTTGAGTTCCTTCCAGGTCTGCGGATCGATGCCGTCGATGAACAGATTGGGGTCGTAACCCGGCTTGGACAGGAAGGCGAGCACGCCGCCGGTGGCCGGCTCGATAGCGATCAGTGCGCCGCGCCGGTCGGCGAACAGCTCGTCGGCGAGTTGTTGCAGGCGGATGTCGAGCGACAGCACCAGGGTGTTGCCCGACACCGGCGGCGTACGCTTGAGCACGCGGATCGCCCGGCCGGCCGAGTCGGTCTCGACTTCTTCCACGCCGGTGGTGCCGTGTAGTTCGTCTTCGTAGAACTGCTCCAGCCCGCTCTTGCCGATATGGGTGGTGCCGCGGTAGTTGGACGTCTTGCCCGTCTCTTCGAGCTGCTCCTCGTCCTTCTCGCTGATGCGGCCGATGTAGCCGATCACGTGCGAAGTGAGCTCCTTGAACGGATACTCGCGGAACAGGCGGGACTTGATCTCCACCCCCGGCAGCCGGTAGCTGTGGGCGGCGATGCGGGCGATCTCCTCGTCCGACAGGCGCACCTTCAGCGGGATGGTCTCGAAGCTCTTGCTCTCGCCCTTCAGCTTATAGAACTGCTTGCGGTCCTTGGGCGTGATCTCGATAAGCTTGCCGATGTCCGCCAGCAGCGCCTCCAGGTCCGGCACCTTGTCCGGCCGAATCTCCAGCGTGTAGGCGGTGTAGTTGTGCGCCAGGATGACGCCGTTGCGGTCCAGGATCAGGCCGCGGTTGGGCATCACCGGCGCGATGCCGATGCGGTTGCTCTCCGCCTGGGTGTGGTAGTAGTCGTGCCGAACCACCTGTAGCCAGACGAAGCGGGTTACCAGCGCACCGAAGCCGGCGAAGATCAGCAGGCCCAGTAGCAGCACGCGGATGGCAAAGCGCGCCGACTCGCGGCGCGGGTCGCGAAGGGCGGCGCCGCCAAATTCAGCGCGCCCGGAATCCCTGAGTTTCATCCGAGTTCCGACTCACGCGAACGGCGCTGCGGCCACTGCAGCAGGTGGGTAAGCATCGGCCAGATCAGCGTGCCGGTGATCGGTGCCAGAAAGTACGACCAGCCCGGGAAGGAGCCGCCCGCCGCTAGCCGCAGCGAGAACATCAGCAGGTGACCGAACAGCAGCACCGGCAGCAGGTGCACCGCCTGTTTCCACAGGCCGAACATACGCATGCGGCGGTTGAGCTGGATCGACAGGAACTGCATCACCACATAGGCCAGCGCGTGCTGGCCGAACAGGCTGGCATCCGCGATGTCCATCAGCAGCCCGAACACGAAGCCCCAGCCGATCGATACGCGATCCGGCTCGTACAGGTTCCAGTAGAGCAGCATCAGCGCGACGAAGTCGGGCTGCAGCATCCAGCCATTGTTGCGCCAGGGCAGCAGATTGAGGAACAGCGCGGCCAGCAGCGAGGCCCAGACGAACCACGGCTGGACCGGCAAAAGCAGAGTTTGCGGGCGGGTACTCATTTGCGCTTCTTCTTGTTGCTGGCCGGCGTCTCGGGCGGGGGCGTCGGGTAGTCCGGCAGATCCGGATGGTGGTCGACGATCAGCAGGAAGCGGCTCTTGTCGACCCCGCCCAGCGGCGTGGCCGGCACGCGGGCAAACGGCAGCGCGCTGTTGCGCTCGATATGGCCGACGCGCGCCACCGGCAGGCCGGCCGGGTAGGTGCCGTCGATGCCGCTGGTGACCAGCAGGTCGCCATCTTTCAGGTCCGCACTCACTGGCAGGTAGCGCAGTTCCAGCAGACCCGGCTCGCCGGTACCGAAGGCGACGGTGCGCTGGCCGGTGCGCTGGATCTCCACCGGCACCGGGAAGCCCTTGTCGGTGATCAGCGTCACTTCGGATACCAGCTGGTGCACGCGGGTGACCTGACCGACCAGCCCGGTGCCGTCGTAGACGGGCGAACCTTCCACCACGTCGCTACGCAGGCCTTTGTTGATGATGATGCGACGGGTGAAGGGATCACGCCCCGCGTAGAGGAGTTCTGCGATCTGCGCGTCGCCGCTGGCCTGGGTCTTCAGGCTCAGCACCGTGCGCAGGGATTGGTTTTCCTGCTCCAATTGCTTGGCGCGGGCGACCTCGGCGCTGGACTGCAACTGGGCGAGCCGCAACGCCTGGTTCTCGCGCTCCAGGCTGGCGTGGCTGGCGAGGAAGCCGTAAGCCTGTTCGCCGAGCTGCGCCGGCAGGGTGGCGACGCGCTGCAGGGGATAGAGCGCAATCGACACGTTCTCGCGGATCACGTTCAGGTAGCGGTACTGCAGGTCGGTGACCAGCAGCACGAGCGCAAGCCCGCCGAACAGCGCCAGCTTGGCACGCGGCGTCTGGCGATGCTGGAAAAAGGCCGGTTGTGTTTCGCGTTCCATGGCTGCTTGGCGGTTGCTTTTGGGGTTGGGGTTCTAGGGCGTCGGGCAAAGCCCGACTGATTTGGGATTTGGCTATTTGCGGCAGCCATCCCTGATTTATCCCACTCCCCCCGCCCTCGCTTGAAGCGAGGGTGCCTCGCTGATGCTCGTCAGCGCGGCGTTGTTGCATTGTTAAAACCCGGCTTGGGCCACCTGAAGTCGCTTCGACAAGTGACTCAGACCAGATCGGGCCAGGGATTCAAAAAAGCCAAGGCGGGCTAGGGCCCGCCGGTATCTTAACGAAGTCACAGTGGGTCGCGTGGCCGATTTCGGGGACGCGACCCACTGCTTCAAGCTGTATCAATCGTTGGTGAAGATGGTGCCGGCGATGACCTTGTCCAGCTTCTCCA
>CBIHQA010000471.1:0-3561 GCA_966211475.1 uncultured Neisseriales bacterium | reverse complement strand
GTTCGTAGAGTTCGGCGAGTTCGTGGCCGCGGGCGATGGTCAGCAGGGTCTCGTCGAGCGCGCTGAGGGTGAGGTTCTCGACGCTGTCGTGGTGGCTGGCTCCTGGGGTGAGCAACGGGTAGGCGTGGCTGCGGCCGGCGGCGTCGTGGTAGGTGAGGCGAGTCTCATCGACGTCGATGCGGGCGGTGAAGGGGGTGACCCAGCGGGCGCCCAAGGGGCCGTCGTCCACGGCGGCGTTGCGGGAGCGGTAGGTGCGGCTCCAGGTGAGCGGCAGCACGCCGGGCAGGCTGAAGTCGGTTTGGGTGAGTAGTTCTTCACCGAGTGCAAAGCCGACCGAGTTGCCGGTGGCGGTGCCGCCGGTACGGCATTCCTTGCAGCCGTTGGGGCCTTTGCTTCTGACAGGGGCTTCTTTGCGCGTACTTTCCAGATACCCCTCACTACGAACATGAACGACCTTGTTGGAATGCCCTGCGGTAACGCCAGTGGTTTTTGTTTTATGGCGGATGCGCTGCAGCCCCTCAAGCAGCAGCCCCAACAGCCATTTGATGCTGCCGGTGTCGACGCCTTTCAGGGCGGCCAACTGCCGCACAACCATCGGGGCATATTGCTTGCGGAGCGTGGCGGCAAAGCTCCTGAGCTTCTCCGCCGTCTTCGGATCAATCGCCTTTTTGGCCCCTTTGTTAATGAGGATCTCGCCCCCCGCGACAGCCAGGCTGCCTGCTGCGACCGCCCAGTTTCCGACCCAAGTGGGATCGTACCAATGACGATGCTCAGCTTCGTCAAGATGGCGGGAAGCCACGGCAAAGTTGTCGTCCTGACTCAGGAATTCCCCGTTCGCCGCCCGTTCGAATCCCTCGGCAAGCGCCTCCAACGCCCCTTTGCACCAGCTGGCCCCCTTGTCCAGCGCAACGTCGATGGAATCATTCAGCGTCTTTGCGAGCTGCTCCAGTTCTCCGAAATGGCTTTCGAATGCGGACTGGGCTATCGCCGCCAGCACGGCATCCGCAATGTTTTTACCCGTACGACGGACCTGATCGCGCGCAAAGTGAATCACGGATCGCATCACCGTCCGCCCCGGGGCACTTGCATTGCCCGCAGCCGGAATCACGCCGATGGCGTCGATGCCTAGGCCGATCCAGTCGAACAGGTTTACGTCCTTCTGTTCCGTCAGGTCGTAGATGTCCATCAGTACATCGGACAAGGCAATCACGTTGCCGAGCGCCGGAACCAGTTCGGCAGCAGTCTTCAACCTGGCTAGATTCAGGTGACCGTCGCTCTTCTCCATCAGCCAAGCATCGAAGGCATTGAGCGATGACGTAACGTCTTGTGGATCAACAGCACTGATTGGTCTGACCGAACGTTCTACGTAAGCAGCTTGAGTCATGAACAAAACCGGGTATGGGTAGCGGGAAGGCAATGGCGAAGCGAGCGTTGGCAAGTCTCGACACCTGTTTCCTGATGCCGCAGGAAGAACAACAGCATATCAATGCAGTTACATTATTTCAATTGCATATACAGACAGGTAATACCGGCAAAAAAAACGGCCGGGTTACCCCGGCCGAACCTACCCACTACGGAGAGATCAGCAGAAAACGTCAGCCGATCGGCGCCCTCCCCTCAGCGCCCGACCTTGAAGCGGTTCCAGAATTCGTTGATGCGCTTCTGGTCGATGGCCTGCAGCACGCGTTTGGGGCTGAGGTGGGCCATGGTCTGATCATTGAGGTAGATGTTGGGGTCGGCGGTGATGGCTTTGTCCACCAGTGGCGTGGCTTTGCTGTTGGGGTTGGCGTAGAAGATCTCGTTGGAGATCTCGGCCACCACGTCCGGCCGCAGGATGAAGTCGATGAACTTGTGGGCGTTGTCGGGATGCTTGGCGTCGCTCGGGATGGCCAGGTTGTCCACCCAGACGATGGTGCCCTTCTTCGGGACCAGGTACTGGATCTTGACGCCGTTCTTGGCCTCTTCGGCGCGGTTGCGGGCCATGTAGGCGTCGCCGTTGTAGGTCATGGCCACGCACAGGTCGCTGCTGGCGAGCGGGTCGATCGGCGCGCTGTTGAATAGCCGCACGTCCTTGCGGACCTTGGCGAGCTGGGCGTTGTTGGCCTGCATCGCGGCATCCGAGAAGTCGTTGCCTTCGCGGCCCTGGAACAGGTTCATCATCGCGTAGACATCGCTCGGGCCGTCCAGGTAGGAGATGCCGCAGGCCTTCAGCTTGGAGGTGTACTCCGGGTCGAACAGCAGTTGCCAGGCGTCATCCGGCAGCTTGCCGCCCAAGGCCTTCTTGACCTTGTCGACGTTGATCGCCACACCGGCGGTGCCCCACATATAGGGGACCAGGTATTGGTTCCCCGGGTCAGCAACGGTCACCTTCTGCAGGATGGATTTGTTGAGGTTGCCATAGGTGCTGAGTTCGGCCTTGTTGAGCTTCTGGTGCACGCCCGCCAGGATCTGCCGGCCGGCGAACTCCATGCTGGGCACCACGATGTCGTAGCCGGCCTTGCCGGTCAGCAGCTTGGCTTGCAGGGTTTCGTTGCTGTCGTAGAGGTCGTATTTGACCTTGATGCCGGTTTCCTTCTCGAACTTGGCGATGGTGTCTTTGCCGATGTAGTCGCTCCAGTTGTAGATGTTGAGCACCTTGTCCTCGGCATGGACGGTCAGGCTGGCGCAGGCGACGGCAATCAGGCCGGCACGAAGGCCGACGATCAGACGGGATGTATGCATGGATGGGAATCCTCGGCAGGCTGGGGTCAGACGGGGTTGTTGCGTGCGCGGCGACGCAGCGTGGATGGCGTGCTTGCCATGCGGGTCGGTTGTTTAAGATTGTCGTCAGCTGCGTTGGTCTTTTTTCCTGCCCGTCCTGCCTCCCTGTGCCTCCCGGTAGGCAGCAAGAAATCCGTAATCGCAAAACGCTTGAAGTCCATTATTGTCTCCACGTGTTTCTTCTTTGGATTTTCCCCGGCCAAAACCGTTTAAAAAATTAGACGCTTTAAACAAAAAAAGAGGTGCCGGGGCGCGGCCAGTGTAGAAACATGGCAGCAGTGGAGAAGCACCGGCCCTGCAATGCTCTGATGCAGATTGCGGAAATACGGAACAAACCCTGCGAAATCCAGCATGCAATTCACTGATGCGGGATGTGAAATCGCCGCCGGCGAGGCAACTCAGGCCAACGAGCGAGCCCAACGGGTATAGATGGCCCGGGCGATGCGCTGGCTGTCGGCGACCATTCCGGCCAGGTCGGCCGTCATGACATCGGCACTCTGCACGGAGTCCACGCCGGCCAGCGCCGCGCGGCTGTCCACCGTACCGTGTAGCCAACTGGTCACCAGATCCTGCGTGACCTCGATGTGGAACTGCATGCCCAGATGCGGCCCGTGGGCAAACATCTGCGGGCCGAACGAGCCTTCTGCCAGCAGGTCGGCGCCGGGCGGTACGGTAAACCGGTCCTCGTGCCATTGCAGCACCCGGCAGTTTACGGTGCCGCCCAGCCATTCCTGCGCCATCTCCGGCGTGGTGGCACGGATGTGGTGCCAGCCGATTTCCGGTTGCGGCATGCGGCTCACC
>CBIHQA010000470.1:0-3589 GCA_966211475.1 uncultured Neisseriales bacterium | reverse complement strand
CTCGCCACCGTCACCCGCCGGTTCTCGGCCAGCTTCAGGCTCACCAGGCTGGAATCGGTCAGGCCACCGATGCGGATCGAGCAGTCGATGCCCTCATTGATCAGGTCCACCAGCCGGTCGGTCAGGTACAGCGACACGCTGACCTCCGGATGCGCCGCCGTGAACTGCTGCACCAGCGGCGCCACATGCAGCCGTCCGAAGCCAGCGGGCGCGGACAGCTTCATGTGTCCGCTCGCCTTCACCCCACCGGCGGATACGCTGGCCTCCGCATTGGCCAGGTCGTAGAGGATGCGCTGGCAGTCCTCCAGGAAGGCCTGCCCCTCGAAGGTGAGCGAAATGCGCCGGGTGGTGCGCAGCAGCAGCTTCACCCCCAGCCGCTCCTCCAGCGCATCCACCCGCCGCCCGATCATGGCCGGGGTGACGCCCTCTTCCTTCGCCGCTGCGGACAAGCTGCCACGGGTCGCCACATTGACGAAGGCACTGATCTGCTGGAATTGGTCCATGGCTACGCCCGCCCCGCCGTGACCATGCAACCACCCCGTAGCCTGGACGCGCACCGCGCGGCCGGGGGCACCGTGTCACCCTCAACCGCTCCCCCGGCCGGCCCAAAGCCGTCCCGGCTACCAAAACAGTTCACAAACAAAGGATTCATGCCGAAAACGCGTATCCGGACCCAAACCCGCATCCTACTTCAGGATTGCCCAACGCGGGCCTGTTGCCAAATCCGTGAACACCAGCGCGTGCGTTCGTAGGATGCGTCAAGCGCAGCGGACGCATCTGCTCGCCGGATAACCATCAATGATGCGTCCGCGGCACTTGACGCATCCTACAGACGACCGTAGCCCGGACGCCTCGGCGGCCGGGGAGCCGCCTCCAATCCCCCGGAACCGTCGCCCCCGTCCCCCATCGCGTCCGGGCTACGTACGACGCACCCACCCCCTTCGCTTCCGCCACCCCACCAGAATCGCCGCCACCGCCAACGTCGCCAGCACATGCTTCAAGGTATGTCCGCTGACCCCATACCCCAACCGCCAGATGGCCCCGTCGGCCAGCTCCGCCAATTTGGCCAGCACATACAAGCCCATTGCCGCACCGTACCAGGCCCGCACCACACCCGGCACCCTCGCCCGGTACTGCCACCACGGCACGCATACCAGCGGCGCCAGTTGCAGTAACAGATACGGCCGCAGGTCGCCCTCGCCGATCGCATGGCCAAAGTGCCACCACACCACGCTCCAGGCCGCGAACAAGGCGCCCGCCACCGTGGCTGCCACGCCATCCGCCACCACACCGGCCAGCTCCGCCTCTGCAGCCAGTAAACCTGCCGCCGCCAGCGCAATCGGCAAGCGGTCGAACACCAGCCGGTTATCGTCCGGCGCCAGATGGTAGTAGGCAGACCCAAACGCCGTGCCGATCAACGCCACGAAGAACAACAGATAACCCGCGCCGGCCCGGCCCACCACACGCCGGCTGGTCACAGCCACCAACCCCGTCAGCCCGACCAGCAGAAACCCCAGGTTCGACAACACATCCGCCGCATGCGGAATGCCCCAGCGGGTCACCTGATCGGCAAAATCGTGATACCCCGCCGGCTGATCGATCGCCCCCCAGCGCAACACCACCGCAACCAGCCCCACCACGGCCAACACCACCGCCACCGCGCGATTGCGCCCACTGACAGAAGCAGACGTCGACAACATCGGTACACCTCCCAGAACAAAGACAGGTGCACCCTAGCCAAACGTCGCCCGCTACGACACCTTGCCGCCAGACAGAGCGGCAGATAAGCTCAAAAGCATCACATAACGATACTTCGCACCGAGCCCGACACCATGAACGACCTCCCCGCCCTGCTCACCGCCCTGAAACGGGAGCTGAAAGCCCGTGGCATCACCTACCGCCACGTCGCCACCCACCTGGAGCTATCCGAACCCAGCGTCAAACGCCTGCTCGGCAACGGCCACCTGTCGCTCGACCGCTTCCTCGCCATCTGCGAACTCGCCGGCCTCAGCCTGGGCGAACTCACCCAGATCAGCGCCCGCCGCACCCAGCTATCGCGCCTCACCGAAGCCCAAGAGGCCGAACTGGTCGCCGACCAAAAGCGCCTGCTGGTCGCCGTGTGCGTGCTCAACCACTGGACGGCGGAAGACATCCTGCGCTGCTACACGCTCACCGAAGCGGAATGCATCGCCAGCCTCACCCGGCTGGAAAAGATCGGTCTGATCGAGCTCTACCCCGGCAACCGCGTGCGCCTGAAGATCGCCCGCGACTTCGACTGGCTCCCCAACGGCCCCATCCGCCGCTACTTCCGCGAACAAGGCGAACCAGATTTCCTGGCTGCGGATTTTCATAATCCGCAAGACCACCTCACCTTCCGCCACGCGATGCTGACGGAAGCCGCCATCAAGCGCCTACACGCGGAACTGGAACGATTGGGACGGGAACTGGCGATCCTGCATCAGGACAGTTTGAGTGCGCCGTGGGAGGCACGGCACGGGGTGGGATTGCTGGCGGCGTTCAGGGAGTGGGAGCCGAAGGGGTTTGTGGGGTTGAGGAGGTAGCCATACTCGATGGCAGACGTTGGCCGTCCGCTTGCTGGAAGGGTTATGGAGAACCTTGCAACCTATGCCGTGCGGCCGGCAAGCACCAAGGCTCAGTAGCACCATGTCGAAGTTTCTTGCCCCGTGCCCGCACCCATTTGGTCACGGATGTAAACCACGCATCGAACGCAGCCACGTTGTATGTGAGTTCATCCGGTTGCGAAAAGAACAGCTTGGACCAGTACAGCCGACCGCCTACTTGCGGGTTCAGTGCATCGATGGGGTGGCGAGAATATTCGAGAAGTGGCGCGTGTCGGGTGACCAGGCGAAAGTACTCGCCGGGAGTACCGTCCGTTTTGCTCTTGTACGTGACACGTTCAAACACGGGTTCCCAGCTGAATGCGCGATTGTGTATCCAGAAGGGCGAAGCCGCAGATTCGGCGGTAAACGACGCAACAGGCGCTTCACTCGGCGACCAGGAACGATATATAACGATGTCGGCGGATGCGCGAAGGAACGCGAGGAATGCCTCTTCGTCTTCACGTTCCATGGCGATTACGATTTGTCGACTCACTGGAGGTATCCGGAAATTCGCACTTACCGCTGATTAAGAATCAGAACCCGCGTAGGACACAATAAAGCGAATCGCATTGCACCTAGTGCGAGCAGAATCTATTTCTCATTAAGAAACCAATCCTCAATAAGATCGAGAATAGTTCGCGTAGGGCGCAATAAGCGAAGCGCATTGCGCCGAATTCTTGCCTCCGCAGCACCGGCTTCCCTTACAAAAACCGCCAGGCATCTCAGACGCAAGTTATATGAACGCCAGGAATACAGCGCAATGTCCTTCAGTTATTACGCTCTACGCGGGCTGGCAAGCATACTGATGATGTTTTCATAGTCCTAGCGCAGCATGTGACGTCTCGGTTAATCGAAGTGTTAGCCCTCACTCGGCACCGAGCACTGAGTGAAGTGCTCTCGTACCAGTGGGTGACAACAGCCAACCTAGTACGCCGCAGTTAAGCACGACAGTAACCCAAAAGGTAGCC
>CBIHQA010000469.1:0-3607 GCA_966211475.1 uncultured Neisseriales bacterium | reverse complement strand
ACGATGGTCGCCTTCAGGCGCTGGTGCAGCTTCTTGATCTCGGTGCGCATGTCCACCCGCAGCTTGGCGTCCAGGTTGGACAGCGGCTCGTCGAACAGGAAGATCTGCGGCTGACGCACCAGCGCGCGCCCCATCGCCACCCGTTGCCGCTGGCCGCCGGACAACTGGCTGGGCCGGCGTTCCAGCAGCGGCTGGATCTGCAGCAGGCGCGCCACGTCCTGAATGGCCTTGTCGCGCGCCGGTTTGGGCACCTTGCGCATTTCCATGCCGAAACCGATGTTCTCCGCCACTGACATGTTCGGGTACAGCGCATAGCTCTGGAACACCATCGCGATGTCGCGCTTGCTGGGGTGCAGGTCGTTGACGCGCTGCTCGCCGATCAGGATGTCGCCGGAGCTGATGGTGTCCAACCCGGCAATCATCGACAGCAGCGTGGACTTGCCGCAGCCGCTCGGACCGACCAGCACCAGGAACTCGCCCTTGTCGATGCCGATGTCGATGCCCTTGAGGATTTCGGTGGTGCCATAGGACTTGCGTACGTTGCGGATGTGAAGCGAAGACATGTGATTAACCTTTCACGGAACCGGCCATCAGGCCGCGCACGAAATAACGGCCGCCGAACACGTACACCATCAGCGTGGGCAGCGCGGCAATCATCGCGGCGGCCATGTGCACGTTGTATTCACGTTCGCCGGTGGAGGTGTTCACCACGTTGTTGAGCGCCACGGTGATCGGCGCGGTGTCGCCGGTGGTGAACGAGGCGCCGAACAGGAAGTCGTTCCAGATGTTGGTGAATTGCCAGATCACGGTCACGGTGATGATCGGCCCCGAGCACGGCAGCAGGATGCGGAAGAAAATCCGGAAGAAGCGCGCCCCGTCGATCATCGCCGCCTTCACCAGCTCGTCCGGAAAGGCCACGTAGTAATTGCGGAAGTACAGGGTGGTGAAGCACAGGCCATACACCACGTGCACGAACACCAGCCCGCCCACCGACGACGCCAGCCCCATCTTGCCCAGGAAGGCCGCCATCGGGATCAGCACGATCTGGAAGGGGATGAAGCAGCCGAACAGGATCAGCCCGAACAGCAGGTTGTCGCCCTTGAAGCGCCACTTGGTCAGGATGTAGCCGTTCATCGCGCCCACCAGGGTGGAGATGGACACCGCCGACACCACCATCACGGTGGAATTCCAGAAGTAACCCTTGATGCCGGAACAGGTCAGGCCCACGCAGGCCTCGCCCCAGGCCTTGACCCACGGCGCCACCGTCCATTGCTGCGGCAGCTTCAGGATGTTGCCGGCGTAGATCTCCGGCAGCGGCTTGAGCGAGGTCAGCACCATCACCAGCAGCGGCAGCAGGTAGACCAGCGCGAAGAAGCCGAGCAGCCCGTAGATCACCACGCGCGACCAGTTGAAGCCGGTGCCCTGCACCATCTGAGGGGAATCCCAGGATTTCGAAGACATGGTTGTTCTCCCTTTCAATGGCCACGCGGGCCACGGCCGCGGACTTCGGAATACAAGTAAGGCACCATGATCGCCGCCACGGTCAGCAGCATCATCACGGCACTTGCCGCGCCCATCCCCAGCTGGTTGCGGGTGAAGGTATGGGCGTACATGAAGGTGGACGGCAGCTCCGTCGCGTAGCCGGGGCCGGCGCCGGTCAGCGCCACCACCAGTTCGTAGCTCTTGATCGCCAGGTGGGTCAGGATCACCAGCGCGGACACGAACACCGGCTTCAGTTGCGGGATGATGATCCGCCAGTAGATGCGCGGCAGCGTCGCGCCATCGATGGAGGCGGCCTTGATCACGTCCTGATCGATGCCGCGCAGGCCTGCGAGGAACATCGCCATCACGAAGCCGCTGGCCTGCCACACCCCGGCGATCACCACCGTGTAGATGGCCATCTGTTCGTTGATGATCCAGTCGAAGCGGAAGCCGGCCCAGCCCCAGTCATGGGCGAGCTTTTCCAGCCCCAGGCCCGGGTTGAGCATCCACTTCCAGGCGGTGCCGGTGACGATGAACGACAGCGCCATCGGGTACAGGAAAATCGCCCGCAGCGTGCCTTCCTGGCGGATGCGCTGATCCAGCAGGATCGCCAGCAGCAGCCCCAGCACCAGGCAGAAAATCACGTACAGCGAGCCGAAGATCACCAGGTTGTGCACGGCCACGTGCCAACGCTCGTGGTCCAGCACCCGGCTGTATTGCAGCCAGCCGGCCCACTCGAACTTGGGGATGGTCTTGGAGCGGGTGAACGACAGGATGGTGGTCCAGCCGATGAAGCCGTAGACGAACACCAGCGTGATCAGCACGGTGGGCGTCAGCATCAGTTTGGGCAGGCGGATTTCCAGCCAGTCGCCAAAGCGCTGGAGCGCGCTGCCGGAAGGCGAGGATGGGCTCATGGGGGTGGCTCCTTTCATCCTCAGGGTGGGTGCAGACATGGTTAACCTCTTCGATTCAGATGCAGCAACGTGTCTTGCTCCCTCTCCCTTTGTGGGAGACCTTCAAAGGCCTTGCTAGCTTGCTAGCTAGAACTTGAGGGCGCAGAGCGGTGATTGGGGAGAGGGGTAAGAAAGAACACGGATTCATCCCCCTCTCCCCCAACCCACCGCTCTGCGCCCCCAGGTTCTGATCGGCAAGCGATAAGAACTCTGGGGGTCCCCCACCAGGGGGGAGGGGAGTCCGTTCTACTTCGCCGCCTCCACCACCTTCACCAGCTCCTGCGCGGCCTGAGCCGGCGTGAACTGCAGGTTGTTGAAGGCCTTGGTCACCACGTCGTACACCGCGCCCTTCACCGATTCGTTCATCGCGTGGCCGAAGGCGAAACTGCCCAGCATGGTGTTGTGTGCAACAGCGCTCTTCATGTCGGTCAGCGCCCGCTTGCCGCAGTCATCCAGGCCGTCGGCCGACGCATCCAGCCGCGCCGGGATCGACCCCTTCAGCGCGCTGAAACGCTCCTGCTGCGCCTTGTCGAAGATCGCGCTGGCCAACGTGAATTCGCGCTTTTCCTGCGCCTTGTCGGCCGGCTTGAATACCGCGAACTGGTTGGCCAGGAACACGTAGCTGCCCTCGGTGCCTGGGTACGGGAAGCACAGGAAATCGACGTTGGCCTTCTTGCCGGCGCGGGTGAATTCGCCCTTGGCCCAGTCGCCCATCACCTGCATGCCCGCCTTGCCGTTGATGACCATGGCGGTCGCCACATTCCAGTCACGGCCGGAGAAGTTGGGGTCGACGATCTCGCGCAGCTTTTGCAGTTGCGAGAAGGCCTTCTCCATGGTCTTGCTGCCGAGCGCCTTCGGGTCCAGGTCGACCATCGCCTGGGTGTAGAACTTCGGCCCGCCGGCCGACAGCACCGCGCTGTCGAACAGTGCAGCCTCCTGCCAGGGCTGGCCGCCATGCGCCAGCGGCGTATAGCCAGCCTTGCGCATCTTGTCGGCCACCACCAGCAATTGATCGAAGGTCTTCGGCGGGGTCAGCTTCAGCTTGTCGAAGATCGCCTTGTTGGCCCACATCCAGTTGGAGCGGTGCACCAGCAGCGGCGCGGCAACCCAGTGACCCTGGTACTTGGTGAACTTCTGCACCGCGGGCGGGATCAGCTTGTCCCAGCCCTCCT
>CBIHQA010000468.1:0-3615 GCA_966211475.1 uncultured Neisseriales bacterium | reverse complement strand
GCGATGACCGAGATCGTCATCACCACCGTCGCCAGCCAACCGCCGGCCTTCAGTGGCCCTGTCACCGTGAAATCCGCCATCACCACCCGCCGTGCCGTCATCAGCATCATCACGATCATCACCGGCACGGCAATCACGCCATTGAGGACGGAAGCCCAGAACAGCGCCTTGATCGGGTTGATGTGCAGCAGGTTCATCCCCGCGCCGACCACGGTGGAGAAGACGATCACGCCATAGAAGCCTTGCGCATCGCGGAAGGAATGGTTGAGGCCCACGGTCCAGCGCAGGGCCTCACCGGCCGCATAGGCGGCCGACCCCGCCAGCACTGGGATTGCCAATAGCCCGGTGCCGATGATGCCCAGTGCGAACAGGGTGAAGGCAAAGTTGCCCGCCACGGGTTTCAGCGCCTGGGCCGCCTGGGCGGCGCTGTCGATGCCGGTCACGCCGTGCTGGTGCAAGGTGATGGCGGTGGTCAGGATGATGAAGAAGGCGATCAGGTTCGAGACCGCCATTCCGGTAAAGGTATCCAGCCGGATCTTGCCCAGCTGCTTCGGCGCCTGGTAGGGCGCGCTGCGCAGCGGTTTTTCACGCGGGGCATCCCGCTGTTCCTCCACCTCTTGCGAGGCCTGCCAGAAGAACAGGTAGGGGCTGATGGTGGTACCCAGGATCGCCACGATGGCGGTCACGCTATCCGCATTGAATGTGAAGTGTGGCAACAGGGTATGCGTCAGAACGGTCGCCCACGGGATATGGACGGCGAACACCGTGCCAACGTAGGTGAACAACGACAGCGTCAGCCATTTGATCACGCGGACGTAGTGTCGGTAGGACAGGAAGATCTGCGAGAACAGCGAGACGCCACCGAAAATCGCCAGGTAGAGGTAGGTGGAGCCATCCAGCAGCAGCTTCGCGGCGGCCGCCATGGCGCTGAGATCCGCCCCCAGGTTGATGGTATTGGCCACCAGTAGCAGCCCCACCATCCAGTACGACAGCCAGGTCGGGTAAAAGGCCCGCAGATTGTGCGCGATACCGTGGCCGGTGACGCGGCCGAGGCGGGCGCTGATCAGCTGGATGGCCACCATCAGCGGGTAGCTGAACAGCATCGTCCACAACATGGTGAAGCCATGCTGCGCGCCAACCTGGGCATAGGTGCCGATGCCGCTGGGGTCGTCGTCGGACGCCCCAGTAATGAGTCCGGGGCCGAGTTTGCCAAGGATCGAGCGCAGTCTGCTGGTCAGCATGCAGCGTCTTCGGGCGGAAGTTGACCCTTGGCTAGACCTGCAAGGTGGTGAGGGAGTTCAGCGGGCGACGCAGTCCGCGAGGCGGGGCGGGCAACCCACCCCGCGAAAAGCCGTGCCTATTTGCCCTGGCTGTATTGCTCGAAGCGGGCGCGGGTTTCCTCTTCCTTGCGCCGGCCGAAGGCGTAGTTGGCTTCCAGCCACATCACGTTGATCACGCCGGCAGCGAGGGCAAAGCCGAGTCCGAGAATCCAGGCGAAGTACCACATGGGCGTTTCCTCAAGCAGTGTAGGTGTCGTTACGCAGCCGTTCCTGGGTCATCGGGCCGCGCATCACGTAGTAAACCCAGCTGGTGTACAGGATGTTGACCGGTAGCAGCACCGCGGTCAGCCCCAGCATGATCGCCAAGGTGCGATAGCTGGACACGGCATCCCACAGGGTGAGGCTGCTGGACGGATCGATCGACGACGGCAACAGGAACGGGAACAGCGCAATGCCGGCGCTGGCCATCACCAGTACGATCGCCAGCGCGCTGGCGGCGAAGGCCAACCGGCCGGCACCGCGACCGCCACACAAGGCCGAAAGCAGCAGGCAGGCGACCGCGCCGGCCGGCACCAGCCACAGTAGTGGCCAATGCTGGAAGTTGGCGACCCAGCCGCCGGCTGCCGGCACGACGGTCTTCATCAGCGGCGTCAGCGCCTGGTTGACTGGGGGCAGGGCATCGACGCGCAAACCGGTGAGGCCAAAAGCCGCCCAAGCCCCGGCGATGCCGAAGGCAACTGCGCACAGCAGACTGGCGATGGCCGATACCCGCCGGGCACGGCTGCGCACCGGGTCCAGCGTCCGCATCACCAGAAAGTTGGCGCCGTGCACCACCATCAGCAACACACTGAACAGGCCGGCAAACAGCGGGAAGGGGCGGATCAGGTCGAGGATGCCACCGCCGTAATGGACCATCTGGTCCGCATCAAAGCGGAACGGCAGCCCGATGAACAGCGCACCGAACGCCACGCCGAGCAGCAAGGCTGGCATTGCGCTACCGGTGAACAGCGCCCAGTCCCAGGCATTACGCCAGCGCGGGTTCGCCAGCTTGCTGCGGTAATCGAAGGCAGTCGGCCGCAGGAACAAGGAGAACAGCAGCAGCATGAAGGCCACGTAGAACACCGAGAAACCCGCCGCATAGACCATCGGCCAGGCCGCGAAGGTGGCGCCGCCAGCCACCACCAGCCAGACCTGGTTGCCTTCCCAGGTCGGCGCGGCGGCGTTGATGACGATACGTCGCTCGTCATCATTGTGGCCGATGAAGGGGAGCAGGGCACCCACGCCCAAGTCGTAGCCGTCGGTCACCAGGAAGCCGATCAGCACCAGGCCGACCAGCACCCACCAGATGAGTTTGAGCGTGGCGTAATCAGGCATGCTGGGCTCCCGTGGATTGCGTGGCGTCTTCGCCGTGGTAGCGGCCGGTGGCGAGGCTGGCCGGGCCCTGGCGGATGTACTTGATCATCAGGTACATCTCCACCACCAGTAGCAGGCTGTACATGGTCACGAGCCCCGCCAGGCTGAAGATCACCTGGCTCTTGTCGAGCGCAGAAGCGGACAGAAAGGTCGGCAGCACGCCGCTGATGGTCCACGGCTGGCGGCCATATTCGGCGACGAACCAGCCGAGGAAGATGGCGATCCAGGGTAGCGGGATGGCGCAGGTGGCCAGCCGCAGCAGCCAGCGCTGCGGCGCCAGCTTCTTGCGCACCAGGAACCAGAACGACGCGCTGAAGATGAACAGGAACAGCAGCCCCAGCCCCACCATCAGCCGGAACGACCAGAACAGCGGGGCGACGCGCGGAATGGTGTCCTGCGCGGCCTGGCGGATCTGCGCGGGGGTGGCGTCGGTCACGTTCGGCGTGTAGCGCTTGAGCAGCAGGCCGAAGCCGAGATCCTGCTTATGGGCATCGAACTGCTGGCGGGTGGCATCGGACTTGTCGCCGGCGCGCAGCTTGCGCAACGCGTCGTAGGCCAGCACGCCGTTCCTCACCCGACCTTCGTATTCGTTGACCAGGTCCTTGATGCCGGTCACCGGTTTGTCGATGGAGCGGGTGGCGATCAGGCCCAGCAGATAGGGGATGCGCACCGCGTAGTCGGTCCGCTGGGCTTCCTGGTTGGGGATGCCGAAGGCGGTAAAGGGCGCCGGTGCGGGCGCGGTTTCCCATTCGGATTCGATGGCGGCCAGCTTCACCTTCTGCACCTCGCCGGTGGTATAGCCGGATTCGTCGCCCAGCACGATCACCGACAGGGTGGAGGCCAGCCCGAAGCCGGCGGCGATGGCGAAAGAACGCAGCGCAAAGGCGGTATCGCGCGCCCTCAGCAAATACCAGGCTGACAC
>CBIHQA010000467.1:0-3616 GCA_966211475.1 uncultured Neisseriales bacterium | reverse complement strand
TGGCGAGGACAAGCAATTCGAAGCGGGCTGGCGGCATGCGATCGCGGCGCGGCATGAGGCCGGCTGAACCAAAGTGGGGCGATTATAGGGGGCTTGCGGGGTGTGTACCATCCGCCCGACGTATTGCCGGACGAAGGGGGCTGGCAAGGGTGCTTTGTGGTACGCTTCGCGCTGTTTTTGACGGAGTGCCGCCTGGTTTGCCGAAAGCGAAGGCGTCTTTCGAAACCGCTCTTCCAAGGCGCTGCAGATAGCATCTGCCATTCCGCAAGCCAACTGTTTGGTTTTATTTAGCCCGCAATTTTTCTGGCCTTTCTATTTGAAAGGACTATCTCCATGTCCCGTATCCGATTCCTCTATGGTTTGCATGCCGTCCAGGCCGCATTGCGGCAGGGGCGCCACCAATTCTATGAACTGTATTGCCTCGAAGGGCGGGATGACGCCCGCCTGGGCAGCGTGCTGGCGCTGGCGGAGGAGCGCGGCGTGCCGGTTCGTCGCGTGGCAGCCCAGCAACTGGCGGAACGGGTCGGGGATGTGCCTCACCAGGGCGTGGTGGCCAAGGTGGAATTCGCACCGTTGGCGGCGCACCTGGATGACGTGCTGGCCGAACTGAAGGAACCGCCTTTCCTGCTGGTACTGGATGGCGTGCAGGATCCGCATAACCTGGGCGCTTGCCTGCGTACGGCCGATGGGTTGGGCGTGCACGCCGTGGTGGCCCCCAAGGACCGCTCGGTCGGCCTGAATGCCACAGTCGCCAAGGTGGCCTGCGGTGCGGCGGAGAGTGTGCCGTACATCGTAGTCACCAACCTGGCGCGCACCCTGCGCGAGATCAAGGACCAAGGCATCTGGACTGTCGGCATGGCCGGCGAGGCGGAGGCCGAGCTCTATGATGTCGGTCAGACCGGCCCGATCGCCTGGGTGCTGGGCAATGAAGGGCAGGGCTTGCGCCGCCTGACGCGCGAGACTTGCGACCAGCTGGTGAAGATCCCTATGTTTGGCCAGGTGGAGAGCTTCAACGTCTCGGTGGCGACTGCCATCTGCCTGTCGGAAACCCGTCGGCAACGACTGGCTGGCCAACCTGGCAGTTAAGCCGTCACACTTCTTCCCGTTTTAATTCCGCCGTCTGGCAGCCAAATTGCCATGGCGGCGGAAATCCTATAGAATTCCGCGCTTCGCCGTTTACCCACCCTTGCCTGACCGATACGCATACGGCAGGCTGCTTCAGGCCAAAAGGAGAAAATATGCGTCATTATGAAGTCGTCTTCATCGTCCATCCGGACCAGAGCGAGCAGGTTCCCGCCATGGTGAACCGCTACCGTTCGCTGATTACCGGCGCCAACGGCCAGATCCATCGTCTGGAAGACTGGGGCCGCCGCCAGCTGGCTTACCCGATCCAGAAGCTGCACAAGGCTCACTACGTGCTGATGAACATCGAGTGCGACCAAGCCGTCCTGGGCGAGCTGGAACACGCGTTCAAGTTCAACGATGCCGTCCTGCGTCACCTGATCGTTCAGATGGACGAAGCCGTGACCGGCGCGTCCCCGATGATGAAGGACGAAAAGTCCAAGAATCTGCTGGACGAGTCCAAGGCGGAAGCCAAGGCCGAGGCCTGATCGAGTTGATGGATATCCGGCGCGGTGAAGCGTCGGGTACGGGGCGATGAACCAAGTAGCCATGAGCGGCCAGTTGATTGAGAAACAGCCGCTCGCCTACACCCCGGCAGGTTTGCCGCTGCTCAAGGCGCAGCTGGCACACCAGTCGCAGCAGGTTGAGGCAGGTGCTACGCGGGAGGTCAAGCTGCAGATGGAAGTCCTGGCGATCGGAGAGATCGCCAACCGGTTGAACCGGGTGCCGGAAGGCGGCCCGATCCGGATCAAGGGATTCCTCGCAGCCAAGAGCCTGAAATATCCCCGGCCCGTGCTGCATATCATCGCGTTCGACACGTACGAACCAGATTAAACATACAAGGAGCGAGAAATGTCTCGTCATCTGTTCAAGCGCCGCAAGTTCTGCCGCTTCACGGCCGAAGGCATCAAGCAAGTCGACTACAAGGACGTGGACCTGCTGAAGGACTTCATCACCGAAAACGGCAAGATCATTCCGGCCCGTATCACCGGGACCAAGGCCCGCTACCAGCGCCAGCTGTCGACCGCGATCAAGCGCGCTCGCTTCCTGGCCCTGATGCCGTACACCGACAACCACTAATCGCCGCGTTCGGACGAAATTTAGAGGTTCAGCAACATGCAAATCATTCTGATGGACAAAGTGGCCAACCTCGGCCAACTGGGCGACGTGGTCAAGGTCAAGAACGGCTACGCGCGTAACTTCCTGATCCCGACCGGCAAAGCCAAGCGTGCGACCGAATCCAACCTGAAGGAATTCGAAGCCCGCCGCGCCGAACTGGAAAAGGTCGCCGCTGAGAAGCTGGCCGATGCCCAAGCCCGTGGCGAAAAGCTGGCCGGTTACACCGTCCAGATCGCCCAGAAGGCTGGCGTGGACGGCAAGCTGTTCGGTTCCGTGACCAACATCGACATCGCCGAAACCCTGACCAAGCAAGGCTTTGCGGTCAGCCGTTCGGAAGTGCGTCTGCCGGAAGGCCCGTTCAAGGCCATCGGCGACTACGAAGTCGAGCTGGCGCTGCACTCCGACGTGGTGGTGAACATCACCGTGTCCGTGCTGGGCGAGTAAGTCTTCAGTTCGCTGGAACGAACGGAAGCGGGGCCGCGAAAGCGGCCCTGTTTTTTTGTCTGCTCTCCGCGCTGACCGCTTCCTTCGGCAGCCCTAGCAAGATGGGTAGACCAGTCCCATTGCCCGCTTCACATCGGCCAGTGTGGCGGCGGCAACTTCGCGTGCTGCATCTGTCCCGCACCTGAGCATCGACATCACGGCGCCGGCATCCTTCGCATACATTTCCCGTTTCTTCCGGATGGGTTCCAGCATGGCCTGGAGCCGGTCTTCCAGATGGCGTTTCAGCGCCACGTCGCCTAGTCCGCCTTGCCGATACTGCTGCTTCAGCGACTGTACCTTGTCCAGGTCCGGTTCGAAGGCGTCGAGGTAGGTGAAGACCACATTGCCTTCCACCTGGCCAGGGTCGCTGACCCGGAGGTGATTCGGGTCGGTGTACATCATTCGCACCGCCTGGCGGATGTCGTCGGCTGTGGCGGACAGTGGCAGGCTGTTGCCCAGTGATTTGCTCATCTTCGCTTGCCCATCGATACCTGGCAGCCGCCCGGTGCGCGACCTGACCGCTTCGGCCTCGACCAGCACCGGCTGGCCGACGCTGGCGTTGAAGCTGCAGACGATCTCGTTGGTCTGCTCGATCATCGGTAGCTGGTCGTCGCCCACCGGGACCAGCCGGGCCCGGAAGGCGGTGATGTCTGCCGCCTGGCTGACCGGGTAGACCAGGAAGCCGGCCGGGATGCCGCGGTTGAAGCCGCGCTGGGCGATTTCGCTCTTGACCGTCGGATTGCGTTCCAGACGGGCGACCGAGACCAGGTTGAGGTAGTAGAGCGTGAGTTCCGCCAGCTCCGGGATCTGTGACTGGATGGCGATCGTGGTCAGCGCCGGGTCGATGCCGACTGCGAGGTAGTCGAGCGCCACTTCCAGCACGTTGCGATGC
>CBIHQA010000466.1:0-3624 GCA_966211475.1 uncultured Neisseriales bacterium | reverse complement strand
GGGCCGAGACGCCGGGATCGACGCTGAGGCCCGCGAGGCGGCGCTTGAGCCAGCTCGCCCGCTCGACGAGACGGCGCGTGACGTATCGGCCGCCGTGCGGCTGTGGCAGACCCGGCTGGACGACGCCTGGGAGGACTGGATGGCCGCGCAGCAAGGCTTCCGCACCCGCATCGCCCAACTGATTAACGCGCCGCGGCCAGACTGCGTGGTGCCCAAGACCTCGGCCGGACAGGGGCTGCGGGCGGTGCTCAACAGCTACGACCGGCCGATCGAGGTGCTGTCCACCCGTGGCGAATTCGACTCCATCGACCTGATCCTCAAGCAATACGCGGCCAAGGAACGCATCCGCCTGCGCATGGTGGATCCCGATGCACAGGGCCATTTCCGCATCGACGACCTGATCCACGCCTTGCATCAGCCCACCGACCTGATGGTGGTCTCGCAGGTGATGTTCATGACCGGCCAGGTGCTGGACGACCTGCCGCGCCTCGCGCGCGCCGCCCACGATGCCGGCGCCCGGTTGCTGGTGGATGCCTACCACGCGGTAGGCGTACTACCGGTGGATGTGGAAGCGCTGGAGACTGACTTCCTGATCGGTGGCAGCTACAAATACCTGCGCGGCGGCCCCGGTGCCTGCTACCTGTATGTCGACCCGCAGATCCTCGACGAAGGCCTGACCACCCTCGACACCGGTTGGTTCGCCAGGCGCGACCCGTTTGCCTACCAGCGCCCCGAGCCGCCGGAATTCGCCCCCGGCGGCGACGCCTGGCTGGAATCCACCCCGCCGGTGGTTGCCTACTACCAGGCGCGGGCAGGGCAGATGTTCACCCTGGGACTCGGCGTAGACCGGCTACGCGCCTACTCGCTGGACCTGCTGCAACGGCTGCGCGCCTACCTGGCGGTAGAAGGCGCCAGCGCCCAGGGCGGCACGCCACGCCACGGCGCCTTTCTGACCGTGCACCATCCGCATGCCATGCAACTGCCCGCCGGGCTGAAGGCGCTCGGCATCAACGTGGACGCCCGCGGCCCCTGGCTGCGGCTATGCCCAGACCTGCTGACTACCGATGAGGAGCTGCAACACGCTGCCCGTTCCGTGGCGGCCAGCGTACGGGGATGATGCGTCCGACCAACGGTTGTGTTGCAATGCAACACGGATCGAACCGCCCGGTCCAACTGCCGTTGTGTTGCCCAGATTGTCCGTCGCAGCCTGTGTGAGGCCGGAGGGGAGGAGACTGTTTTCAACATCGGCGCACCGCCGTCACACGGCAGCCCGACGATGCTGAAAGCCGTCTCTCAGGAGTGTTGTCGATGAAGGTCGCCTACCTCACCCACCCCGACTGCCTGGAACATGAAATGGGCCCGCAGCACCCGGAATCGCCCTACCGGATGCGGGCCATCGAATCCGCGCTGGAAACCGCCGGCCTGCTGGCGCAAATGGCACGGGTCGAAGCCCCCGCCGCCCGGCGCGAAGACCTGGAGCGTGTCCATTCCGCCGACTACCTGCGGCGCCTGGAAGCCAGCCAGCCGCAACCGGGCGAATACGCCTACCTGGACCCCGATACCTCGATGAACAGCCACAGCTGGCGCGCTGCGCTGCATGCCGCCGGCGCTGGCATCCGCGCGGTCGACGGCATTCTGGCCGGCGAATTCGAGCGCGCCTTCTGCAATGTGCGCCCCCCCGGCCACCATGCCGAACGCAGCCAAGCCATGGGCTTCTGCCTGCTCGGCAACGTCGCCATCGCCGCCGCCCATGCCCTATCCCGCTCGGACGCCGACGTGCGGCGCGTCGCCATCGTCGACTTCGATGTCCACCACGGCAACGGCACCGAAGACCTGATCGCCCCCGACCCGCGCATCCTGCTCTGCTCCACCTTCCAGCACCCGCTCTACCCCTACAAGGGGGCGGACACCGCCAGCGCCCACATCCTGAACCTGCCGCTGCCCGCCGGCACCGGCAGCGACGCCTTCCGAGAACAGGTGGAAACCCGCGTCCTCCCCCGCCTGGTCGGCTTCGCCCCCGACCTGGTGCTGTTCTCCGCCGGCTTCGACGCCCACCGCGCCGATCCACTCGCCGGCATGCTGCTGGACGAGGAAGACTACGGCTGGATCACCCGCCGCGTGATCGACGTCACCCGTGAACCCAGCCGGGGCAGGGTAGTGTCGATGCTGGAAGGCGGGTATGACCTGACGGCGCTGGCGGCGTCGGCGGTAGAGCATGTGCGGGGGCTGATGGAGGAGTGAGGAGGGCAGCAGGCAAAGAGGCATCTCGGCTTGATGAATGACGCCGGGATGGCGGATCATGCGGAAGTCCTGCCAAGATGCAATGCACAAGCTCGCGCTGAGCTAGACGATTATGCTCGTCTGTTGCGCGAGCACTCATTCCCTCCTTTTGCCTTCACGCCGAGTACAAAATGCGAAAACTGATTGCGATACTGTTGCTCTGGGGCCTGACCCACACAGTATTGGCTGCGAGCCCCGGCTACGAGGAAAAGACATTTACCAATGAATATCTTGGGAATGTGCAGTTCGTCGTCCCCAAGGAGTGGGAGGTCTATGACCGCCATCACATCAATTTCGGCACGACCTTCCTCAGTCCAAAGCAACAGGGCTTCGAAGAATTTGAAATTTCATTCAACGATGCCCAGCATTTGAGTTTCAAATGGAGTTCGGAAGCGCAGCTCCGGGAATTCATTTTCCAGCAAATGCAGCAGTATGTTCCACGTTCGCTGGAGAAGAAGGTCTCATTGAAATCCAAGTCCGGTGCGAATACCGTCGTTTACGCGACGTTGACGGACTCCTCTCCGAAGCCTGGCGAATTCAAGCTTGTCACGCTCGGTGCCGCCCGCCGGGGTGATGCGGTATTCCTCATCTACCAGCTAACCGACAATCCCGCCTTGGTGGACCGCCTGGTGGGCGTGGTTTCGTCCGCCAAAGTTCTTGGTAAGTGAATGCATATTGCGCGTTGGCCAGAGAACCGGATCTCCCGATGGAGTGGCCTGTCGCAGGCTGTAGGCAGCCTTTCAAGGTCAAGACCCAATGAAGTTGAGTCGGCAAATCATGTTCTCTGGCGGCTTCGCGGTCCTGAGCCTGTTCGTCATGACCTTGAGGCGCGAAGTGTTCGATTACCAAACGCTTTCGCGCTCAGTCTCCTACGCCCATGCCTTGCTCGCTAGCATTCCCTACGTGACCGCTGATTTGATCCTGCTGAACGGTTTGCTTCGACCACAGAGCTACGATCACTCCTGGGATCGCGCGCTTGCCGCGTTATGCATATTTGTGGTTTACACATTGGGTTCGATCGTGGTGGTTGTGCATCGGCCAAGCTGGTTCATCTTGCATATCATCGTGCTGATGGCAGTCTGCATTTTTTTGCTCCTGCTGTTTCTCGGCGCCTTGCTCCGGCGTCCGCCTGAAAACAGCTAGCCCGTAGGTTGGGTTGAACTTGCGAAGCCCAACATTTACCGAGCCCATTCGTACCCACTGAAGGATCATGCGCGATGAGCACAAAAGTCTCCGATGTACCTTCATTCAGTGTGCTTCAAGACAGCCTGAGCACAGCGTACTTTTTTGACTGTTACTCCGTAGATCTAGCGCCCGACTCGAGAAGTCCCATGGAGCTCTATC
>CBIHQA010000465.1:0-3685 GCA_966211475.1 uncultured Neisseriales bacterium | reverse complement strand
GTGTAGTTGACGAACACCGCCGTTGCGCCGGAGTCCGCCACCACGTCACGCACGAAGCGCTCATGGGTCGGATAGTCGCCAAGGATCCAGCCGCCGCCATGGAAGAACATGAAGGCGGGCAGTACGCCTTTGGCACCGGCCGGCCGGACGATTGTCAGTTTCAGCGGCTTACCGTCCACCGTGATGGTCTTTTCGCTGACATCGGCGGGGGGCAGCTTGGCGCCTTTCTGCGCGCCGATCAGCACATTGCGGGCCTCGGTCGGAGAGAGCGTTTCCAGAGGCTGGCCGCCGCTCTTGGCAAGCGCCTCGAGGAACGCTTGGGTATTGCGTTCGACGCCAGGGCTGCCCGCTGCCTGCGCGGTTCCGGTAAACAGCACGGCGACGGATGCAGCGACGAGGGTGGACTTGATCTTCATGGCACTTCCTTCGGGTCGGGTTGGGACAGGGCCCACTTTACCCGTGGAAAAAATACGATAAGTCACATAAAATCCTTAAAAATTGATTAGGAGTATTGTATTGGAGGATGCCTGCACAGATCGTCTGGACGCGTTGCTGAATCGCTTCCCTGTACGTGCGCGAATGTTTCATTCCGGCGCCTTGTGCGGAAGCACGGATTTCTCCACGCCGGGTGAAGGCGGTCAGTTGCACCTGATCAGAACGGGGGAGATGGAGATCATTCACCCCGGGCGCCCCAAGCTGCAGATCAGCACGCCCAGCCTGCTGTTCTATCCGCGGCCCATGGCCCGCCGCTTCGTTACGGATGCCAAGCGTGGTGCCGATCTGGTCTGTGCAGAGTTGCAGTTCGACGGCGGCACAGAGAACCCGATCGCAAGCGCGCTGCCGGATGTGATCTGCCTGCCGCTGGACAGCATCGACGATGCCGGTCCGGTGCTGGCGCTGCTATTCGAGGAGGCGTTCGGCAACAACTGTGGGCGCTATCCCTTGGTCGACCGGCTGTTCGAGGTAGTGCTGATCCAGCTGCTGCGGCACCTGATGGAAGCAGGGCAGATACGCGGCGGCATGCTGGCCGGCATGTCTCATCCCAAATTGCGCAAGGCGCTCGTGGCGATGCATGAACAGCCGGTGCAAGAATGGTCGCTGCATGCCTTGGCTGCCATCGCGGGGATGTCGCGCAGTGTGTTCGCCGGGACCTTCCGCGACGTTGTCGGCTGTACGCCTGGCCTCTATCTGCAAGCTTGGCGCGTGAGGCTGGCCCAGCAGGCGCTACGCCAGGGGCGGTCGTTGAAGCTGATTGCGCTCGAAGTAGGCTATGGCAGCGAAGCCGCGCTGTCCCGTGCGTTCAAGGCACAGTGCGGGATGACGCCACGAGAGTGGCGCAAGGAGCAGGATGCGGTGTGATGTGATGGGCTGATCTGGCAAACGCCCGCTGCCAGCGGACCGCGATAGCGGTTTTCGACTCCTGTGGCGGCCGTTCACCCAATTGATGCCCTTTCGCAATCGGGCTGGGCGGCCCGGTTGCATTGGTCTACCGCTGGCAGGTACAGCTACCAAACAAAATGCCCCGCTTCAAAGCGGGGCATCAGATTGCTGACAAACCCCGATGACCCGCTTGTGGGTCATCTTCAACCCGCCCTCCCGCCAGAGGGCGGGAGTCGGAGGGAGGGGAAAGTCTCAGGGAGGCTGCGGATGGGTTGCCGTGGGTCAAACCAGCAAAGCTTGCTTTGCGCCCGTCTGACGCAGTGCCTCCCACCTTTGTCAGCAGCCTTATGCCCCGCTTCAAAGCGGGGCATAAGCTCATCCGTGCCACCCCGAACTTGCGGCCGGGGGAGGCAGGATCAGGGTTGGGCGACCAGCGTATCGCCTTCGACCTTCACCTTCTGGCCATTGTCGAAGCCGGGATTCTTCTCCTGCTTGCTGTAGGTGATCACCTTGGTGGTGCCGTCGTTCAGTTTGACGGTGTATTCGTAGGTCTCGGTGGCATTGATGTGCTTGGCCACTTCGTTGCCGGCGACCGCACCGCCGACTGCGCCGACTACCGTCGCCAGGTCCTTGCCCTTGCCGTTGCCGACCTGGTGACCCAGCACGCCACCGGCCACCGCGCCAGCCGCCATGCCGACCACCGAGTTGTCACCCTTTTCCTTGGTGACGTTGACGTTGGTGATCACGCCGCAGGTCGGGCACTTCAGTGCAGCCAGCTTCACCTTCTTGGCTTCCGCCAGGCAGCCCTTGCGTTCCGCCTTGGGACCGGCCTTGCACTGCGAGACCGAGGCCTTGTAGGTCGCTTCGATGGCCGGGTTGGTGGCGGCCAGCACAGCAGAACCAGACAGTGCCAGTGCGATTGCGACAATCATCTTCATGTTCGTTCTCCGGCAAACCTCATCATGAGGTGGGTAGCGTCCACATCCGGGAATGTGCCGCGCCGGTGCTCCTTTCTTCGTATCCGCTACTTGTCCCTGGGTCGCCCGGTCACCATGCGCCGGCGGGCAGCCGGTGTGGCGTTCCCCCGCTTTATAGCAGGGCGAGGATGAACGCCGCTTGAACCGGGCCCGTCAATAAGACGCGCCGGCGCCTGACCGGTTCTCGGCAATCCGCCATTGTAAGTAGCGCAGCGGAAGAACGGCGACCCCACACCAACGGGTGCGGGGCGAACCTCCTTGCTAAACCTGACCGTGCATCAAACGCGTCACGCCGCCCATGCGCAGACCGTCTTGGCGGTCGGCCAGATAGCGCTGGTTCAGCACGTCTGGCGCCAGGCTTTCCGCGGCGCTGAAACCCATCGCACGCATGGTGGCTGCCAGCCGGTCGGGGTGGAACTGCGATTTCCAGGGTTCGCCGTGGGCGGCCACGGTCTGCATGGCCATCTTCATGCCGACCTGTTCCAGCGGGTTGAGCAGATCGGTCTCGACGCAGTAGTCGAACACCACACCGCTGCCCGGCGCGCAGCTGGCGATGAAACGCAGCGTGTCGAACACGGCCGCCTCTTCCAGGTAGACCACCACGCCCAACCAGGCGAAGAAGGCCGGCTGGTCGGCGCGGAAGCCGGCGCGCGCCAGGCTGTCGGCGAGGGTCGCTGTCTCGAAGTCGACCGGCACGTAGCGGAGCGAGGGCGGTTCGCCGATGCCCGCCTGCTTCAGACAATCGCGCTTCCATTGCTGGGTGGTGGGCAGGTCCACTTCGAACAGGCGGGTGTCGGGCGCCGTTTTGCCACGGTAGGCAAAGGTATCCAGCCCGGCACCCAGCACCACGTACTGGCGCACACCGTCCCGTTCTGCCGCTGCCCAGGCATCCTCCGCCACCCGGGCACGCACCACCAGCGTGGTCCGCAACGCCACCGAGAACGGGTCGCGGTAACGATCAAGGTGTTGACGCAGGGCGGCTTCGTCGTCGGGGCCGAGGATGGTCAGGGCCAGTGGGTCCTCCAGCACCAGGGGATCATCCAGCAGCTGGTGCGCGGCGCGCAGGATCGCCACCCGGTGGGCGCTTGGTTTCGGGGCGGCCTCGCCGGTGGCTGACGGCAGCTGACTGGGGCGATTGAGCGCCAGCATCGCCTGCTGGATGAAGGTGATCAAGGGCACGTCCACGCCAATGCCGGACATCAGCCGCGGCTCGCGGTGGAAGGCGGTGTGAATCTTGCCTTCCAGCGCGGCATTGTCTCCGCAATAGGAGGCCTGGAACAGCTTGATCCACCGGCCTGCCAGCTGCTGTACCTGCGGCGACGCCGGGT
>CBIHQA010000464.1:0-3689 GCA_966211475.1 uncultured Neisseriales bacterium | reverse complement strand
GTCCCGCCCTGTCGCTGGAGCCAGCCATGAACCATGCTTTCATGCCTTGCACACGATTCCCTTGCGCCGCCCCGGCGTGCGGGGGGCACCCATGAGCGGAACCGAACAGGGCGGCGCCCATTTCGTCCAGTTCTACAGCACGGCCAGCTATCCGTGCAGCTATCTGCCGCAGGAACGCGCGCGTTCGCAGGTCGCCATCTCCGGCGAGCGGATGGATGCCAATACGTTCAGCCAGCTGATCTACCACGGCTTCCGGCGTAGCGGCCTGTTCATCTACCGCCCCCATTGCGATCACTGCCGCGCCTGCGTGCCGGTGCGCATCCCGGTGGAGCAGTTCCATTCCAACCGTAGCCAGCGCCGCACCTTCAAACGGCTATCGACCTTGCGCGTGCAGCGCATGCCGCTGACGGAACGGGCTGAGCATTATTATCTGTACCAGCGCTACCAGCGTGCCCGTCACCCTGGTGGTGGCATGGATGAGGACGGTTACGAGCAATACCGCAGCTTCCTGCTGAAGACGCCGGTGCGCAGCCAGATGCTGGAGTTCCGCCGCGAGGACGGCCGGCTGGTGATGGTGAGCGTGATCGACCTGCTGTCCGATGGCTGGTCTGCGGTGTACACCTTCTTCGAGCCCGACGAGCCGCACGCCGGCTATGGCGTGTACAACGTGCTGTGGCAGATCGAGGCGTTGCGGCAGGAGCATCTGCCCTATCTCTACCTGGGTTACTGGATCCGCGACTGCCGCAAGATGCGCTACAAGGCCCAATACCAGCCGCTGGAGGCGCTGGAGGGGGGAATCTGGCAACCCTTCCCGCAGGACGATCCGGCGCTCGCCGGGTATTGACTGCCGGTACTGCCCGCACACGCGAATCCCCAGCCGGCAAGCGCACGGTATAATCGGCGGTTGTTCATCCCGCCGAGACGTTCCGTGTATCCGTTGATCCGCCCGCTGCTGTTCACCCTGAAACCGGAAACCGCCCACCGCGCCACGCTGGCGATGCTGGATGGTCTGGATGCGATGGGATTCGCATCGGTGCTGTCCGGGCACCCGCCGGCCTGTCCGGTGACGGTGATGGGGATCGACTTCCCCAACCCGGTCGGATTGGCGGCCGGGCTCGACAAGAACGGCGACCACATTGACAGCCTGGCCTCGCTCGGCTTCGGCTTCATCGAGATTGGTACCATCACGCCGCGGCCGCAGCCGGGCAACCCGCACCCGCGCCTGTTTCGTCTGCCGGAAGCGCGGGCGCTGATCAACCGCATGGGCTTCAACAACGAGGGCGTCGACCGGCTGGTCGAGAACGTGCGCAACAGCCACTACAAGGGCGTGCTGGGCATCAATATCGGCAAGAATGCCGATACGCCGATCGAACGGGCGGTGGACGACTACCTGATCGGGCTGGAAAAGGTCTATCCCTACGCCAGCTACATCACAGTCAATATCTCCTCGCCCAACACCAAGAATCTGCGCCAGTTGCAGCAGGCCGACGAATTCGGCGCGCTGCTGGCGGCGCTGAAGGACAAGCAGGCCCGCGAGGCGGACCGCCACGGCCGCTACGTGCCGCTGGCGATCAAGATTGCGCCGGACCTGGAACACCCGCAGCTGATCGACATTGCCCAACTGCTGGTGCAGCACAAGATCGACGCGGTGATTGCCACCAACACCACGCTGTCGCGTATCGGGGTAGAAGGCCTGAAGCATGGCAGCGAAACCGGCGGCCTGTCGGGTAGGCCGGTCAAGCACAAGAGCACCCTGGTGCTGCGTGACCTGGTGAAGCTGCTGGACGGCGCTCTGCCGGTGATCGGCGTCGGCGGCATCCAGTCCGGCGAAGATGTGGCGGAAAAGTTGGAGGCCGGTGCCTCGCTGGTGCAGATCTACACCGGTCTGATCTATCGCGGACCGCGCCTGGTGAAGGAAGCGGTCGAGGCCTGCCGGGCGGCGAAGCCGCGCGCGTGAGGCCGGTTTTCCGGCAACGTTCTATCCTGTGAAGTGTCGGCAAGGATGGTTGTGAAAATCTACCCCGTCCCCGTGGACAACATCGACGCGGTGCTGCCGCAGACCCAGTGCGGGCTATGCAGCTACCCCGGTTGCAAGCCTTACGCCACGGCCATCGCCGCGGGCGAGGCGGACATCAACCAGTGTCCGCCCGGCGGGCAGGAGGGTGTCGACAAGCTGGCCGCCTTGCTGGGGGTGCCGTCCAAGCCGCTGGCCGAGGAGGCTCGACCCAAGCGGCTGGCGGTGATCGACGAAGCCAACTGCATCGGCTGTACGCTGTGCCTGCAAGCCTGCCCGGTGGACGCCATCGCCGGGGCCGCCAAGCTGATGCATACCGTGATCGCCGCGGAATGCACCGGCTGCGAGCTGTGTATCGCGCCTTGCCCGACCGAATGCATCGACATGGTGGACCCACCGGCCGAACTGATGGACTATCGACCGGACCACGCGCGGGCACGCTTCGAGTTCCGCAACGAACGGCTCGAGCGCGACAAACGTGAGCGGGCGGAACGACTGGCCGCCAAGGCGGCGGAAGTGCGTCCGGAAGGCGAGGGCGCCGCGTCGTCGGGAGGCGGATTGGATGCCGCCAAGCAAGCCGTGATTGCCGCCGCGATGGCGCGCGCCAAGCAGCAACTGGACAACCTCAATTCCGCGCCACCGGCGCCCAAGACAGGCAAGCCCGATGAGCAATGATCCGCTGTCCGACCTGCGCCTTGCCTTCCACAACCAGCCGAAGGGCAACGGCCCGACGCTGCGCGAAGCCGAGGTGATCCGCACCAGCGGGCCCGATAGCCCGAAGCGAGCCGGCGTTCGCCGCCTCGACAACGACTTCCGCTGGTGGCAAATCTCCGACGCCATGTTCCCGCGCTACGACCGGGTGTTCGAGCACCTAGACGACGCCGGCCTGGCTTACTACTTGCCGGCCTACCTGACCTGGTACTACAAGTACCCGGACGCCGCCGCCGGCAGCAGCGCAGTGGAAAACCTGGCCAAGGCGCTGATCCTGCCCACCGCCTGGGAGACCGTTGATCGCATGAAGAAGCGCTTCGCCGTGCTGAACCGGGAACAGTCGGAAGTGGTGGCCCGCTGGCTGCAAGCGCTGGCCGATGGCCCGCATGCCGGCGCCGCCGATGCGGCCCGTACGGCGCTGGAGCGTTACTGGGGCGGGTTTCTCGGTTAAGGTCGGGACGCGCGTCCTCGACGCACGCTGTTCAGGCCGTTTCGGACGCACGCATTTCCACGTGCAGGCCAGCCGCAGCCGCCATGTTCACCAGCGCATCGAGACCGAACAGGTTGATCTTGCCGCGCATAAGGCCGGAGATACGCGGTTGTGTCACCCCGAACAGCTTGGCTGCCTGCGCCTGACTCATTTCGGGCCGCGCAATGCGGTTCTTGAGCGCCATCATCAGCGCGGAGCGCAGTTTCATGTTCTCCGCTTCGGCCGGCGTATCTTCGATGGCGTCCCACACGCTGGCGTATCGTTGCTCGCGCATTGTCCTCGCTCCTTCGGCAAGTCGCGGTCGTTTGGTCGTCTGCTGCATGTAGTCCGGGAAGCGTTGCTGGCGCTGCACGATCAATCCTCCAGCGCTACCGGCACCTCCAGTCCCACCTTGACGCGGCTCATGCTCACCAGCGTCTTGAAGCGTTTGACGTTGTTGTTGCCGAAAAACAGCTTCTTTGTCAGCGCCTCATA
>CBIHQA010000463.1:0-3694 GCA_966211475.1 uncultured Neisseriales bacterium | reverse complement strand
AGTGAATGGACCGAGACTCAGCTCGCTATGCTGCAGTCCTGGGGAGTACTGGTCGTGCCACCACTCTTTCAAGATGGCGCCATGACACTGAAGTTGCACGGCGGCGCGCCGCATGCAGAGGAAAACATGGGGTGCTACATCCATTCACAAGGAGGGCGCGGACTTCGATGGAGTCGTGCCGTCGTGGGATCGCCACGGGTGGACAGCAAGTCAGGATCCCGGTCCTACGTGTGCGAACAATGCAAGTTAATCATCAAGATCATTGGCGGCTCCATCGAACCGCCGCTCTAAATGATCTAAGCGGAACACCTGAAACTTCCGCCATTCCTGCGACCGACTAACAATCCGCTGGATTCGCTCGGCAAAGTGTCAAACGCTTTGTTCACGAACTTTAACCCCCTGGGGTCCATACCGCGAAGGGTGCTATTGAAGCTTGAACTCAAGCGCAATATCGCAGTGAGAGGCCGTTGCACGGCATCCCAATCGAGAATCTGAAGGTCAGCAAGGGGTCGGCACGAGGCAGTCGCGTCGCACAGAAGCGGTCGTTCAACCCAACACGCGGCAGATGCCACAGTCGAGCGGCCGGTTCTGCGGCGCAGCCGCCCGCCAGGTCAGTGACGTCCAGTGACCGCTGTTGAGGGCACCTGACGATCGGGTCTTGGACCGTGAACGACTGAGTTCAGCCTGAAGCTGGCGTTCAGTTCTGTTCCGAAGAGTCCCACTCGACCACCTCGGATGTTCAGTGAGCGCCGCAACTTTCGTACGCGCCCATAACGACTATAGAAGCACCACGCCGCTCAATACGTGAGCGATCAATGCCGCGGTCTGGGATATTCCGGCTGGATCAGACGCCCGTTTCGGTTTCTGTTGAACAAGCTGATCGGCAACGCCGACATCCGCACCAAACACAGTGATCGAAGCACGCTTCAGCCTGGAAGCAGTCCTCCCCCTGGGCGCTAATGGGCGTCGGAAGTCGACAAAGTCGCCTTTCCTCCTCGTCACTTCACTTCCTCATCGCGGTCGCGATCGCACTGACTTCGCAGGTTTGGACGAAGCGCGGGAGGTAGTCCATGCAGAAGCTCAAATACGTCCTGACGATACTGGAAGGATGTCGGTGAGGTGGGTACAGGAGGTGGATGGGTTGCTCAGGTAGCGGATGCCGTGGAAGCAGAAGTACCAAGCGCCCCTCCCGAATCGCCGCTGCAGCCATGAAGGGTGGCAACTCCGTCACGGCCAGGCCGTCAAGCGCCGCGCTACAGAGATGCCGGTAGTCATTAGTGGATAGCAGAACCTGCGGCGAGACGACTTGTTCCCCTAGCCGCCATCGGACCGCCGCATCAATGCCTGATGCCCAGCCCGCGCAAGGAAAGCGATTCAGGCCCTGGGGTTCCGCCGGTGTACCGAGGCGTTCCAGCAGTCTGGGGCTGGCGACCAGGACATGGCGGTACGTCAGCACATGCTTGGCAACCATTCCTTCGTGGACGATAGAGCCGACGCGCAGGGCCACGTCAATGCCGTCTTCGATCAGGTCCACCCGGCGTTCAGTCGAATGCACATGAACCTGGATGTCGGGATACTGCCTTTGGAAGGCCGTCAGCAAGTCCCACCACGGCTCGAACGGCGACGGCAGCGACAGCCGAAGGCGCCCCTTCAGGCTTGTCTGCGCGTTCACAACAGCGTGCTCGGCCTCCAGTAGCGCCTCAACGCCGCGGCTCGCGTGCTCATACAGCCGTGTTCCAGCGTCGGTGAGACGAGTGCCCAGCGCAGAGCGCTCAAGCAACTGCACCTTGAGCTCCCGCTCGAGGTCCCGTACGCGCCGGCTCACTGTGGTAAGCGGGATGCCAAGGCGAGTGGCTGCGGCGCTCAGACTGCCGGCCTGGACCACGGAGACGAACATGCGGGTGGCGTTTAAGTCCATTCTGAAGTCTACCGTTTATGGCAGGGTGGATACCAGAAATGCGCGTTCACTTCCGAATCTGGAAGCCATAGAGTGCGTGCTTGCCTCTCCACCTCTTTGCGAAGACAACATGAGAAAGAACTACGCAACCGCACTTGCAGGGTTGTCGCTGGCCGCTATGGGAAACACTGCCTTGGCTCAAGCGCCATCGCCAGCGACGATTCCCGTCACCGTGGAAAACTACGTGCGCGCGCAGACCGACATCAACTTTGCTCGGGCCATCAAAGGCGGCGGCCTTGGAAAGTTCAACCACGGGCGCGAGCTGGCTCCCCCTGAACAGCGAAATGCCATCATCCGGCCCAATCGCGACACGCTGTATTCGTTCGCGGTCTTTGATCTTGACGCTGGTCCTGTGACAGTCACCCTGCCTGATGCCGGCAAGCGCTTCATGGGGATGCAGATCGTCAATCAAGGGCAGTTCACCCCGGCAACGTTCTACGGCGCGGGTAGCCACCTCGTTACCAAGGAGGCGGCCGGCACGCGCTACGCCATAGCAGTCGTTCGGTTCCTCGTGGACTACGAGAACAAGGAAGACGTCCGCGAAGTTCACGCGCTGCAGGACGCCATCCAGGTGCGCATGCAGAACCCTGCCGCCCAGCAGGTGCCCAGCTTCCCAGATTGGGACGAGGCCAGTCGTAAGAAGGTGCAGGCAGCGCTTCTGAAACTGGGGATGACGATCTCGGACTCCCGGGGCATGTTCGGCGCCAACAACAAGGAGGTGAATCCGATCAAGCACCTCGTCGGAAGCGCCATGCTCTGGGGTGGCAACCCGGAAAAGGACGCTCTGTACTTGCCCATCACGCCGGACCGTAATGACGGCAACACCATCTATCGGCTGACGTTACCCGAGATCCCTGTGGATGGCTTCTGGTCCATCACCGTCTACGACAGCGAAGGATACTTTGGGCTGAATCCCTACAACGCTTACTCGCTAAACAGCATCACAGCCAAAAGGAGCCCTGACGGTTTGATCCGTATCCAGTTCGGCGGGTGCGACGGCTTCAACCAGAACTGCCTGCCAACCACCAAGGGATGGAACTACACCGTGCGCATGTTCCGCCCACGGCCAGAAGTGCTTGACGGCCGGTGGAAGTTCCCGACAGCGACGCCGATGCCCTGACCCCCGAGCTACCACGACAGACCCCGCAAGAACGCGGGGAGCGCGACCTCTATTTCGAGAACCTGATGCACGGCAAGAGGATCCTCGAACCGTGCAACATTGCTGGCTTGCCAAGCACTGAATCGGCAATCGTTGTCGTTCCGGGCTAGGGCGACAGCCGATCAATCGAGCACTGCGAATTGTTCGTCGAGGGCTGCCGCAGAGCCCGTTTAGCTGGCTGGGCCCACGGGCGCAAATTTGCTGAATTGCGCACGGCGAGTATTTCAGCTGCAACTGACCACCAGGTTCGACGCGATTTGATCAGCCGTTGAGGCAACGTCTGCACTGCCGATGCGGCGGTCAGATGACGGCCCAGCCGTCGTCGTTGCTAGGCGGCAAGAACGACGACGACCGCTCTCGCTGAAGCGGCGAGCCGCGGACAGGGGCCGTCGTAGAGAGCTTCACGCCGGCTTCCTTCATCTCGCTGATCCGCTTCGCCGGTTGGGCACCGACAGCGCCACTACGCTGCTTGCTGGCCTCAATCTTGAAGACGCCGATAGACTCGACCATCCGACGGGCTTGTTCCTTCAGGCTGTCCGCCGCTGCCGCACTCTCTTCAACCAGCGCGGCGTTCTGCT
>CBIHQA010000462.1:0-3697 GCA_966211475.1 uncultured Neisseriales bacterium | reverse complement strand
CGCGCCCTCCGCGTGGGGAGGTGGCACCCGCTGGCTCTCTTTGGTTGGGCTGAAAACCCCAACAAAGCGCCCGTTCCACGTCGTCACGTTGGGGTTCGCCTACGGCTCACCCCAACCTACCAGAACGTCGCGCATTCTCCCGACGCCCCCTACCGCAACGGCAACGGGATGCGCTCCGTCTCCCCCGGCACCGGATCGAACCCGTCTGCCTGCCAACGCGCCTTGGCTTCCTCGATCCGCTCGCGGGTACTGGCGACGAAGTTCCACCAGATGAAGCGCGGCCCATCCAGCGGATCGCCGCCCAGCAGCATGAAGCGCGCCGGCTTGTCCTGCGTCTCCAGCGTCACGGTTTCCCAGGGCTTGAGCACGGCTAGTTGACCGGCCTCCAGCAACTGGCCATCCACCACCAGCGAGCCGGACACCAGGTACACCCCGCGTTCGATATGGTCGGGCGGCAGATCGAATGCGACGTCCGCCTCCACGTCCACCGCCGCATACAACGTGTCGGTGCTGGTCGGTACCGGGGACGTCACGCCAAAGGCCTGGCCCACCAGCACGTGGGCCCGCACCCCTTGGCCTTCCACCCAGGGCAGGTCGGTAGCGGGGTAGTGCCAGAAGCCGGGTTCGCCGTCCTCGTCCGCCTTCGACAGCGCCACCCACATCTGGATACCTTCGACCGGCAGACCAGCGGTGCGCACGTCGGCCGGCACCCGCTCCGAATGCACAATGCCACTTCCGGCCGACATCCAGTTGACGTCACCCGGTTCGATGCGTTGAACATGCCCCAAGCTATCCCGGTGCATCATCGCGCCGGAGAACAGGTAGGTCACTGTCGCCAGCCCGATATGCGGATGCGGACGCACGTCGCCTTCATGGCCGGCGGCTTCGAAGATCATCGGCCCCATGTGATCCAGGAAGATGAACGGCCCGACCGTCTGCGTCGCCGCCGACGGCAGCAACCGCTTCACCGGAAAGCCGATGTCGCGGGTATGCGGCCGGATCAGGTGCAGGATGGCACTCACGACTGTGCTCCTTCGGTTTCGTTGAGCCGGGTGGTGATCAGGACCTCGGCATCGGTCATCAGCCGGTGCACCGGGCAACGGTCGGCGATCTGCAACAGGCGGGCACGTTGATCGTCGTCCAGCTCGCCATGCGGCGTCAGGGTTACATTCAGGCGATACTTGCCCTGACGCTCCTCGCTGTCGTCACGATCGATGTCGACATCGACATGGGTCAACGGCCAGCCCTTGTGACGCGCATACAGCGTCATGGTGATCGCCTTGCAGGACGCCAGCGCCGCATCGAACAGATCGTGCGGGGTCGGTGCGGAAGCGTCGCCGCCGATCTCGACAGATTCGTCGACGCACAGGCCATGGCCATTGATCGTCAGTTGCTGGCGCAATGCGCCGGTGGCGTCGTGGGTCAGGTGAAGAGACATCGCAAACTCCTGTGCTCAGATCCGAAACAAGACGACGGGTCAACACGCCCCTGGCAATCCCCCCATTCCCGCACGTTGCGGAGAGCTCCCCTGCCCTCCCGCCGGTGCGGGAGCTGGAAGGTGGGTTCAATCAGGACGCGCCGGATGGGTTGCCAGCGGTCAAACCAGCAAAGCTCGCTTTGCGCCCATCATCCGGTATGCACTCCTCAAAACTTCCCGGCGCGGAAGTCATCAATCGCCTGCTCGACCTCCTGCCGCGTGTTCATCACGAACGGCCCCCACTGCGCGATCGGTTCGTTGAGCGGCTGGCCACTCACCACTAGCACGCGGGTATCGCCCTCGGCCGTCACCGACACGCCCTCGGTCTGCGGCCGGTTTTCCAGCACCGCCATCTGGCGAGCCTTCACCGACTGGCCACGCGACCCGACCTTCAGTTCACCGGCGTAGACATACACGAAGGCATTGTGGCCCTCCGGGATGCTGACCTGATGGGTCGCGCCCGCCGGCAAGTGCAGGTCCAGGTAGACCGGCTCGGTCCACGGCTGCTGCACGGCACCGTCCACGCCTTCCGCCTGCCCGGCGATCACCCGCACCGTCGTGCCGGCTTCGGTCCGGTAATCCGGGATGTCGGCGGCCGGAATATCACGGTAGCCCGGTTCGCTCATCTTCGCCTTGCCCGGCAGGTTCACCCACAGCTGGAAGCCATGCATCAGGCCGTCCTCCTGCTCCGGGAGTTCCGAATGCACGATGCCGCGCCCGGCATTCATCCACTGCACGCCACCCGAGGTCAGCAGCCCCTCGTTGCCGGCGTTATCGCGGTGACGCATGCGGCCGGCCAGCATGTAGGTGACGGTCTGGAAGCCGCGGTGCGGATGGTCCGGGAAGCCGGCCAGGTAGTCCTGCGGGTCGTCCGAGCGAAACTCGTCGAGCATCAGGAACGGGTCCAGCCGACGTTGCAGGTCCGGGGTCAAAACACGCAGTAGTCGCACGCCGGCCCCGTCGGACACCGGCACGCCGGTCACCAGGCGTTCCACTTCGCGGCTGTTGAAGGTTTGCGTCGTCATGATCAATGTCCTCAAGCGGGGAGGGCCCGATGCGGCCGCCCGGATTAGCTTGGTGTGGTACGTACTATGTAATTTTTAGCGTGCCCGGGCTGCATCCACGCTCGGCGCACCGGCACCGTAGCGGACCAGCATCAGCAGGCCACCGGCCATCGCCAGGTTCTTCATGAAGTTGATCATCTGCATCTGGTCGGCAAAATTGTGGTGGAACAGCAATGCGGAGACCACCGAGAACACAGCCAGCGCCGCAGCGACCGGCCGGGTCAGCACGCCCAAGATCAGCGCGATGGCGCCACCGATTTCCAGCGCGACCACCAGCGGCAACAGTGCGCCGGGCACGCCCATGGCGGCCATGTAACCTTGCGTCGCGGCGTAACCGGCACCCAGCTTGCTCAGGCCGGACAGCAGGAAGATATGCGCCATCAGGATGCGGGATGCCACGTTCAGAAACTTGTCCATGTTTGCTACTCCTCGTCTCTATTCGGGCAGGCCCCTTGCCGCCCTCGATGACTGCATTCTATGGATGCATTTTTCGATTAAAAAGCGCAAAATTTAGTATTAATAAATCTAATTATTCGATATATGAAATTCCCCCGTACCGATCTCGAACACTGGCGCGTCCTGCAAGCCGTGGTGGAATATGGCGGCTTCGCGCAAGCCGCGGAACGCCTGCACCGCAGCCAGTCAGCCATCAGCTACGCCATCGCCCGCCTGCAGGAGCAGCTGGGCACCACCCTGTTACGACCGGAAGGCCGCCGCATGGTGCTGACCGAAGCCGGCACGACGCTGCTGCGCGACGCCACGCCGCTGGTGGAAGGCCTGATAAAGCTGGAAACCCGTGCCACCGCGCTGGAGCAAGGTTGGGAAGCCGAGGTGCGGCTGGCGGTGGATCGGGTCTATCCAACCCGTATGCTGCTGTGCAGCCTGGCCGGTTTCGCGGCCCGCTGCACGCAGACCCGCGTGCAGGTGCATGAAGTGGTGATGTCGGGCGCCGACGATGCCCTGCTGGAAGGCAATGTGGAACTGGCCGTCGCCGGCCGGGTACCGCAGGGCTTCCTGGGTGACTGGCTGATGGATGTGGAATTCATCGCGGTCGCCCATCCCGACCATCCACTCCATCGCCTGGGGCGCACCCTGACGCTGGACGATCTGAAACCCCATCTGCAGGTGGTGATCCGGGATTCCGGCAAGCGCGCTC
>CBIHQA010000461.1:0-3699 GCA_966211475.1 uncultured Neisseriales bacterium | reverse complement strand
CGGACGGAACGATGCAGCAGCGAGGTGTCCTGCGTCACCATGCCGATCTGCGCCCGCAGGCTGTCCTGGGTGACCCTCGATACGTCCTGCCCGTCGATCAGCACCCGGCCGCCTTCGGTGTCGTAGAAGCGCAGCAGCAGGTTCACGATCGTCGACTTGCCCGCGCCGGAGCGGCCAACCAGGCCGATCTTCTCGCCCGGCTGGATGACGAGCGACAGCTTGTCGATCACCTTGCGTTCACCGCCATAGGCAAAATCCACCTGTTCGAAGCGGATTTCGCCGCGGCCGACGCGCAGTGTTTCCGCGTCAGGTTTGTCCACCACGATGTGCGGCTGCGACAGCGTGTTGATGCCGTCCTGTACCGTACCAATGTTCTCAAACAGCGACGCCATTTCCCACATGACCCAGTGCGAAATGCCGTTCAGGCGCAAGGCCATCGCGGATGCCGCCGCCACTGCGCCCACGCCAACCTGACCCTTTGTCCACAGCCAAAGCGCCATACCTGTGGATCCCACCACTAGCACCACACTCAGCGTATGGTTAGCGACCTCGAGGGCGCTGACCAGTCGCATCTGCCCATAGGCGGTTACCATGAAATCCTGCATGGCGGCACGGGCGTAGCCGGCCTCGCGCCGGGCATGGGAGAACAGCTTGACGGTGGAGATGTTGGAGTAGGCATCGGTCACCCGCCCTGTCATCAGCGAACGCGCATCCGCCTGCTGGCGCGCCACTTTGCCCAACCGAGGCACGAAATAGCGCAGCGAACCGGCATAGGCCGCCAGCCATAGCAGGAAAGGCAGCAGCAACCACCGGTCGAAGGTGCCGACCACCGCCACCATGGTGACGAAATAGATGCCGACGAAGACCAGGATGTCGGTGACGATCATCACCGTCTCGCGCACCGCCAGTGCTGTCTGCATCACCTTGGCCGCCACCCGGCCGGCGAACTCGTTCTGGTAGAACGCCAGGCTCTGGTCGAGCATCAGCCGATGGAAATTCCAGCGCAGCCGCATCGGGAAGTTGCTGGCCAAGGTCTGGTACTTGAGCTGCGCCTGCAGCGCTACCAGCAACGGACTGGCGATCAGGATGCCTGCCAGCAGCAACAGGTTGCCGCGCTGGTCGGCCCACAACCGCGACGGCGATACGTGCGACAGCCAGTCGACAATGTGGCCCAGCATGCTGAACAACAGCGCCTCGAAGGCGCCGATACACGCCGTCAGCACGGCCATGGCAAAAATCCAGCGGCGCATGCCCAGCGTGCCAGCCCACAGGAAGGCGACAAAGCCCTTGGGTGGCGGGCTGGGAGGTGCATCCGGGTAAGGTTGCACCAGCTTTTCGAAATAGCGGAACACGGAAACTCCGATCAGGATGTTCCGGTGATGGCGGCCCCGCCGAGTCAGCGGGACGGCCATCCCGTACAAGGAGGCTGTAGAGACAGCTTAGCGCCGCACGAAGCCGGCAGAAATGCCGGATGCGGCCATTTTCGATGGACGGATACTGCCATGCGCCAAACCGCCGACGTGCCTCTGGACGAGTTCGACGATAGAGAAAAGCGGGTTTGTTTTCAAAAGTTTAGAAATTTAAGTTCAAGCAGGACGGGCAATCGTGAAGCGGCTGATCATGTAGGTTGGGTTGAGCCGCAGGCGAAGCCCAATGCCGTCGGCACGTCAACCACCGACGGTGTTTCGGGAAGTGGCGCTTGTTGGGCTTCGCCTGCGGCTCAACCCAACCTACGAGCTTCTTATTTTTCAGCCACATAAAGATAAAAGCTCAGGTATTACCTGAGCTTTTATGGGGTTGCGCGCTGATATTAGGCCGGCACTTCCGTCCAGTCCAGGATCACCTTTCCACTCTGCCCCGACAACATCGCCGCAAAGCCCTGCTCGAACTGCTCCACCGGGTAACGATGGGTGATGATCGGGCTCAGGTCCAGGCCGCTTTGCAGCATCGCCACCATCTTGTACCAGGTCTCGAACATCTCCCGGCCGTAGATCCCCTTGATCTCCAGCCCCTTGAAGATGACCTGGTTCCAGTCGATCGCGGTGTTGGCCGGCGGGATGCCCAGCAGCGCGACCTTGCCACCGTGGTTCATGTGCTCGAGCATCGAGGTGAAGGCCGACGGCACGCCGGACATTTCCAGGCCGACGTCGAAGCCCTCGGTCATGTGCAGGTCTTCCATCACATCGCGCAGGTTTTCGCGAGAGACGTTCACCGCGCGCGTGGCACCCATCTTCCTGGCCAACTCCAACCGGTAGTCGTTCACATCGGTGATCACCACATTGCGGGCGCCGACGTGACGAGCGATCGCCACCGCCATGATGCCGATCGGGCCGGCGCCAGTAATCAGCACATCCTCACCCACCAGGTTGAAGGACAGCGCGGTGTGGGTGGCATTGCCAAAGGGGTCGAAGATCGACGCCATCTCGTCGGAGATGTCATCCGGGATCTTGAAGGCGTTGAAGGCCGGGATCACCAGGTATTCGGCGAACGCGCCTTCGCGGTTCACGCCGACGCCGACAGTATTGCGGCACAGATGGCGGCGGCCGGCACGGCAGTTGCGGCAGAAACCGCAGGTGATGTGGCCTTCGCCCGAGACCCGGTCACCGATCTTGAAGCCGCGCACTTCCTGGCCCATGTCGACGATCTCGCCCACGTATTCGTGGCCGACGTGCATCGGCACCGGGATGGTTTTCTGCGCCCAGTCGTCCCACTTCCAGATATGGATGTCGGTACCGCAGATGGCGGTCTTCTTGATCTTGATGAGGACGTCGTTGTGGCCCACTTCCGGCTTCTTGACGCGGGTCATCGTCAGGCCAGGTGCTGGCGTCAGTTTTGCCAACGCTTTCATGGTGTTATTCGCCTTTTATGAAGTGTTGTCTCAAGTTTTCGATTAGATTGCGCCCAGCGCCTTGCCTACCTTGGCAAACGCGGCAACCACCTGGCTGATCTGTTCCGGCGTATGCGCAGCGCTCATCTGAGTGCGAATGCGTGCCTTGCCCTTCGGCACCACCGGGTAGGAGAAGCCGATCACGTAGATGCCTTCCTTCAGCAGCTCGTCCGCCATACGGCCCGCCAACTGCGCGTCGCCCAGCATCACCGGGATGATCGGGTGATCCTTGCCGGCCAGCGTAAAGCCGTGCGCGGCCATGTCGCGGCGGAAGTGCTCGCCGTTTGCCTTGACGCGGCGGCGTAGGTCGGCGCCTTCCGCGCTGCCAAGCAGCTCCAGCACTTTGATGGAGGCAGCAGCGATATTGGGGGCCAGCGTGTTGGAGAACAGGTAGGGACGCGAACGCTGGCGCAGCAGTTCCACGACTTCCTTGCGGCCGGAAGTATAGCCACCCGATGCGCCGCCCAGTGCCTTGCCCAGCGTGCCGGTGATGATGTCGACGCGGTCCGCCACGCCACAGTATTCCGGCGTGCCGCGGCCGTGTTCGCCGATGAAGCCAACGGCGTGGGAATCGTCCACCATCACCATCGCGCCGTACTTGTCGGCTAGATCGCAGACCGATTTCAGGTCAGCGATGATGCCATCCATCGAAAACACGCCATCGGTTGCGATCAGCTTGAAGCGCGCGCCGGCCAGGTCAGCAGCCTGCAGTTGGGCTTCCAGGTCGGCCATGTCGTTGTTGCGATAGCGGAAGCGCTTGGCCTTGCACAGGCGCACGCCGTCGATGATGGACGCGTGGTTCAGCTCATCGG
>CBIHQA010000460.1:0-3702 GCA_966211475.1 uncultured Neisseriales bacterium | reverse complement strand
GCGTGTCGCATGAACAAGCCGGCAAACACAGCGAACTGGTGGGCTACATGCTGGACGGCTTCGGCCTGTACGGCCCACACGGGGAACACGGCGAAGAACTGAGCAATGCCGACCTGGACGCCTGCCACGGCCATACCCATGTGGTGACGTGGGACGGCCAACCGCGCCGGATGTACCACTACCACGCCACGCGCAGCTTCCCGTACACCGTGGGCTGCTTCAAGGGCACGCCGATCCAGACGGCGCAGCAGCGGCGCGGACCACCGCCAGGGGGCCGGCCGTTCCCGCCCCCGCCGGGTGGGCAGCGACCGCCAGGGCCGCCACCGCCCTTCTAACCCTCCACGATTTTGTAGGTTGGGTTGAGCGCAGCGAAGCCCAACAGGCAATGTCTCCACGGCACCGTTCGGTTTCGGGCTCAACCTAACCTACAGGTACTTCGTTGACGTATTGCCTTGTTGGGCTTCGCTGCGCTCAACCCAACCTACGGGATATGGCGGCTTCCTGCGTCAGGCATAACAAACCTGGTTCCGCCCCCCGGCCTTCGCCTGATACAAGCGGGTATCCGCCAGCACCAGCATCTTTTCCACCCCCGCCGCAATCCGATCGGCGCACAAGCCGATGCTCATGGTGACCTTCAGTTCCGGGTGGATCTCCTGCCAGGGGTGGGATTCGATCCGCTCGCGCAGCTTCTCGCAGAACACGGCCGCTTGTTCCAGGTCTGTCTGGGCTAACGCCATCACGAATTCCTCGCCGCCATAGCGCGCCACCAGGTCGCTGCCGCGCGAATGCGATTGCAGCAGCCGGCCGACCTGCCGCAGTACCTCGTCCCCCACTGCGTGGGAGAAGCGGTCGTTGATCAGCTTGAAGTGGTCGATGTCGCCGATCATCACCGTCAGCGGGTGGTCGTAGCGCTCGGCATGGGAGAACAGCCGCGCCGCCTGCTCGTCGAAATGGCGGCGGTTGTAGAGCTGGGTCAGCCCGTCGCGGATGGCCAGTTCGCGCAGTTGCGAAGCCTGCTCACGGATGGTTTCGTTGGAGCGGCGCAGTTCCTCGTGGCTACGCGCCAGCTCCTCACTCATGCGGTTGAAGGCGCCGGCCAGCACGCCGATTTCGCCGCTGGAGCGGATGTCCACCCGCTGCAACAGATTGCCGGCTTCCATCTCCTGGATCGCGCCGGTGAGCTTGCGTAGCGCGCGGCTCAGCCCCGTACCCAGCAACAGGCCGAGCAGCACGGCCAGCCCCGCCGCCGCCGCGATACCGTACAGCAGCGCCTCACGCATCGCCGACAGGTAGCCGAGGTCCAGATCACTGAGGTTGGGTTTGTCCAGCGGCACCGCCAGCGCCACCCGCTTGCCGTTCACCTCGACCGGCAGGCCGGTCTTGCGCACGCTATCGGGCACCGTCTGGCCCCGCAGGTAGGGCGGGTTCTCCATCAGCACCCGGCCGGCCGGGTCCAGCAGCAGAAAGCGGAACGGCGGCCGCTCCTGCTCGCGCTGCGGCCCTCCTGGTGGCTGCCCGCCCTGCGGCGCAGGGGGTGGCGCGCCTTGCGCGTCTTGAGGTTGGCCACCCTGCCCATCCGGGGGAGGCCCACCCTGAGGATCTTGCGGTGGTCCGCCCTGCGCGTCCGGAGGCGGGCCGCCATCCGGCCCCGGCGGTTGCCCCTGGCCTGCCGCCGGCGGACGCGGCATGCCGATGATGGGCTCGCTGCCCGGTGGCGGCCCACCCATGGCGCGATGGCGGCGGTGGACAAAGCCGCCGAACCGCTCCTGCGCCTCGGCCTGCTCCCAGGAGCCATAGGTCTGGATGTAGGCGACCACGTCTTGCTGATAATTCCGGAAGGAGTCGCGCAACACCACGTCGCTGAACTTCTGCGACAAGCGCCACTGGGCCACGCCTCCCACCAGCGCGACGGCCGCCAGGCTGGTCCCCAGCAGGGCCAGCGTCAGCCTCGTTCTCAGCGACACCATCGACACGTTCTCCCGGATTGCACGGATGCGCCCTGCTGCCAAGGCAGCAGGCTCAACTCTAACCCTAGAAAAGAAAATACCCGCCGAAAAGGGCTTCGGAAAGAGAGGTCCAAAGAGGGGGGATCAGACCGACAGGCTCTGCCGACCGGCACCCAGCCAGCCGGCCAGCGTCTCCGCCCCGCGCCGCCAGTCCTGCGACAGCATCCAGGCGTGCGGCTGGTCCTTCAGCAGGATCAGGTTGGCCCCCAGCTCGCGGGCGGTGTGTTCGAAGGAGTCGGGCGGGAACATCGCATCCGCCGTGCCGCCAATCACCGCGCAGGGAACCGGCAAGGCCGGCAGGCGGCGCCAGCCCAGCCACCACAGCTCTTGCAGGGCCACGAAGGACTCATGCTGGAACAGTTGCTGGTGGGCGGATTCCGGCAGTTCGGTCGGCAGGTCGCCGAATAGCACGGAGCCAATCTCGCGCTGCCAGTCGCCCGACACCGGCAAGGACCAGTTGAAGGCGGTAGCAGCCGGCAGGTACATCGGGTGGTTGCTGGCCAGCCGCATGGCGCTGGCCGCCGTGCCGGCCGACGGCACCGGCGACAGCAGCGCCAGCCCGGCGGTGGCCGCCTTGGCGGCAGCCAGACGGGCGACCACGGCCCCCATCGAATGGCCAACCAGCACCGGTGGTTCCGGCAGATCATTGGCCGCCCGGATCACCGCGCGGGCATAGTCATCCAGCGACGCATTGTTCAACGTACTGCTGGATTGGCCAGGCTCATGGCCAGGCAAATGGATCGCCCAGGTATCGAAACCGCGTGCCGCCAACCAGGGCAGAAAGTGAATCCAGCACCAGCCATGGGTGAAGGCACCGTGGATCAGCAGCAGCGGCGTACCGTGTGCCTCCCCCTGCGGCGCGGCGTGCAGGGCGACAGACCCGCCAAGCGGGACCTCCTCGATATTGGAGACAGGCAGGTCGAGCAAACGCATAAACACAATCCAGACAAACTGTACCGAAACGCCCGCGGCATCCGGCACGACAAACGCCACGATAACGGGGCTGCGTGCTGGATACAAGATACATTCAGTCATTCAATCCGCGAAGACAGTACGATTACCCAGACGGACGCGTTTGTTTGCAAATTCCCCGCCCGTTCCGGCGCAAGCGCTAATAAGATGGCGGCCATGCCAACATTCCGCTCCCGCCTGCTCGCCTTCCCTGCCCTGCTCAGCCTGTTTGCCCTGATACTCTCCATGCTCCCTGCGCGGGCCAGCGAACAATGCGGCATCATCGGCGGCGGTCCCGGCTACGCCAGCCGGGTGGACAAGGCCGATGCGCCCTACGCCGAAGCGCACGACTATGCCGAGCTGGTCCGCCTGCTGACTGCTGGGCAGCGCCGCATCTACATCGCCGAAGCGACCACCATCGAAATCCCCAACCAGGCCCGCGCGCTGGTGATCCCCGACGACGTCACCCTGTTCGGTGATCGCGGCCTGGACACCGGCAGCAAGGGCGGCACCCTGCACGTCGGCTATGCCAACAACGACCCGCACAGCTATCCGGTAATCGAGGCCGGCAACCGGGTACGGTTTTCCGGCCTGCGCATCGTCGGCCCCACCCGCGACCGCAACACCGCCAATGTCACCACCGGCATCCAGCAACGCGCCGGCGCCAACGGGCTGGAAGTCGACAACAGCGAGCTGTCGGACTGGCCGGGCGCGGCCATCTCGCTACGTTCCGCCCAGGGTGGGC
>CBIHQA010000459.1:0-3706 GCA_966211475.1 uncultured Neisseriales bacterium | reverse complement strand
TGCCGCGGGTGTCGGTCCAGTAGGCATCGCCCGAATACGGGTCGCTGTCGTGAGCTTGGCTGGTCAGGGCGGTGCCATAACTCAGCGCGGCGGACAGCAGGGCAACAGCAAGGCGGGTCTTGTTCATATTGTTTCTCCCAGACAGATTGCAAAACAGATGTTGTTCGAAATCCTGAAGAAGTGCCGCGTCACCCTCCTATCGCGACACCTTCCCACTCATATCTAGATGACCAACCGCAAATTGGACAGCCGTAGTGTGAACGGGTTGCGTTCTCAGTCTTCTTGTCGCAGAGCGACGGCGTAATGCAGAACGCTGCTTCACGTGAATTTTATTCACTTCTGCGTGAACGAAAGCTGAAGCAAGCGGGTTGTTGCGAGTTATTTACATTCTTTTGCGCAGATGCGACGTTGCACGCCCGAATCACAGTTTGCCGTTAACCGGTCGGAAAAGGCGCGTTCTTTCGTATACAGTATACTTGTGGAAATCTCGTCAAGTTCGACGACATTCGGTAACCGTCCTTAAACGGACTCAAGACTCAGGAAGCACAGCTGTGAAATACCGGCACTACAAAGGTGGCATCTACGAACTGGTATGCGAGGCCACGCAGGAATCCGACCTGACCCCCGTCATCGTCTACCGTGCGAGCGACGGTTCGGTATGGACCCGTCCCAAGGCAGTGTTCTTCGAACTGCTGAACATCGACGGCAAGCAGGTGCAGCGCTTCACCCCAATCGAGGACGAACCTTCGTCCCAGGGCCGCATCGGCCCCCGCGTACCGACCGATGTGGACAAGGCGATCGCCGCCGAGCTGGAACAAGCCCTGCGTAATCTGTAAGCCCAAGGCCGCGATTACGCGCCTGGGCGCGGATTGCCCGTCGGGGGAGGGGCATCCCAAGATTGGCCCCACCGCTATCCTGCCGGATGGCCCTGTGCCGACCGGCTATCTCGCTGCACACTGTTGGCTCCATGAACGTTGGCGCCTGGCGCTGACCCAGTCATTCCCTGTTCGTCCGGAAGTCCGCCCATGACCGTTCCCCCGCTCACGTCTGAACGCACGGTGGTTCGTGCCGCCTGTCCGCATGACTGCCCGGACACCTGTTCCATGCTGGTCACCGTCGAGAACGGCGTCGCCATCAAGGTCCAGGGCGCCGACGACCATCCGATGACCAATGGTGCGCTGTGCACCAAGGTTGGCCGTTATCTGGAGCGAACCTACAGCGACCAGCGCCTGCTTCACCCGATGAAGCGCGTCGGCCGCAAGGGTGAGGGCAAGTTCGAGCGCATCACCTGGGACGAAGCGCTCGACACCATTGCCACCCGGTTCTCCGAGATCGCAGCCTCTGCGGACGGTCCGCAAGCCATCCTGCCTTACAGCTACGCCGGTACCATGGGGCTGGTGCACGGTAGCTCGATGGACCGGCGCTTCTTCCACCGTCTCGGCGCCTCGCTGCTGGAGCGCACCATTTGCGCATCGGCTGGCACCGCCGGCTACAAGGCCACCATCGGCGCCTCGATCGGTACTGACCCGGAAGCCTTCGTCGATGCCCGGTTGATCATCATCTGGGGCTCCAACCCCATCGTTTCCAACCTGCACCTCTGGTCCCGTATCCAGGAAGCCAAGCGTCGCGGTGCCAAGCTGATTTCCATCGATCCCTGGCGTAATCAGACCGCAGAAAAGTGCCATCAGCACCTGGCGATCCTCCCCGGTACCGATGCCGCGCTCGCATTGGGCTTGATGCATATCCTGATCCGCGACAACCTGCTGGATCACGACTACATCGCCCGCCATACCCTTGGCTTCGAGCAGCTTAAGGGACGTGCCGCGGAATACACACCGGAGTTCGTCGCGCGTATCACCGGCCTCACCGTCGAGCAGATCGAAGGCCTGGCCCACGACTACGGCACCATCAAGCCATCGGTGATTCGTCTGAACTACGGTATGCAGCGCCATGCCGGCGGCGGTATGGCCGTCCGCACGGTCGCTTGCCTGCCCGCGCTCGTCGGCGCCTGGCGGGAGCCCGCCGGCGGTGTGCTGCTATCGACGTCCGGCACCTACGGCATCGATACCGCAACGCTCGAACGCCCGGACCTCATCTGGAACAATCCACGCAGTATCAATATGTCCATGATCGGCGACGCCCTGCTGGAAGCGCAGGATCCGCCGATCCGGGCCGTCTACGTCTACAACTCCAATCCGGTCGCCGTTGCGCCAGAGTCCGGCAAAGTGGTTGCCGGCTTCGCCCGGGAAGACTTGTTTACCGTCGTCCACGACAGCTTCCTGACCGACACCGCCGACTACGCGGATATCGTGCTGCCTGCCACCACGCAGCTCGAGCATGTCGACGTCCACAAGTCCTACGGACATCTCTATATGCTGGCCAATACACCGGCCATCGCTCCGGTCGGCGAATCCAAACCGAACACCGAGGTATTCCGGTTGCTGGCCGCCCGGATGGGCTTCACCGATCCTTGCTTCCAGGACGCCGACGAAGAACTGGCTCGCCAAGCCATCAAAGCCGATCATCCCCGCATGCAGGGAATCGAATGGGGCACGCTCAAGCAACAGGGCTGGCAACGGCTGAGTGTCCCGGATCGCTTCGCCCCGTTCGCCGAAGGCAATTTCCCGACCCCGTCCGGCAAGTGCGAGTTCTACAGCGAGTCCCTCGCCCAGCAAGGTATGGAGCCGCTGCCGACCTTCATCCCACCGCGCGAGAGCGCCGACAGCAATCCAGAGTTGGCCCGTCGTTACCCGCTGGCGATCATCTCGCCGCCGGCCCGCAACTTCCTCAACTCCAGCTTCGCCAATCTGCCGACCTTCGTACGGGAAGAAAAGGAACCCCGGCTGGAGATCCATCCGGAGGATGCCGCACCGCGACACATCACCGATGGCGACTGGGTGCGTATCTTTAATGACCGCGGCGCCTTCGGTGCCCGCGCCAAGGTCACCGACCGTGCCCGGTTCGGTGTGGTGGTGGCCCCCTCTGTCTGGTGGCGCAAGCTGTCGCCGGACGGCGAAAACGCCAATGCGGTCACGTCGCAAGCCGCCACCGACCTGGGCGGGGGCGCCACCTTCTACGACGCGCTGGTCGAGGTGGAGCGTAGCGAGCGATAGTCGCCAGGCCGGTTCACCACCGGCCCGGCGAACCTGGTCTTACTATCCGTTCAGGGCTTCCTTGGCCGCCTGTTCCGGCGAGTACTGTTCATAGAACAGGTCGGTGTACCACTCGGCATGCTCTTCGAGATGGGCCTGCGCCTCCTGGCGTGTGGCGCCGGCGGCGACCAGTTGTTCCTCCACTTCCGCGCACCATTGCAACAGGGCGATGGTTTCCGGGTCGAGTTGCGGGTCTTTTTTCATGATGTACTCGTGTGGTGGACGTTGCGATGAATGTGCCGATGCGTGCGCTCGCCGGCGAGATACCTACTCGTCGGCCTTGCCACGCAGGCGTTTGATCTGACTGCGCGCTGTCTTGCTGGCCAGGCGTCGTTGCTGTGATCCGAACGTTGGCTTTGTCGCCTTACGTGGCCGGCTGGCAACCGAGACGGATTGAATCAATTCTCTGAGCCGCGCCAATGCATCCAGTCTATTTTGCTCCTGACTGCGCGAGCCCTGTGCCTTGATCACGATGACGCCTTCCTTTGTCACGCGTTGATCCTTCAACGCCAGCAGAGCGGCTTTCACCGGTTCGGGCAGAGACGATGCCGGGA
>CBIHQA010000458.1:0-3716 GCA_966211475.1 uncultured Neisseriales bacterium | reverse complement strand
AGCACTGGCAGGCCCAGGTCCAGCAGCACCACGTCAGGACGGTAGGTGACGGCGGCATCCACCGCAGCGCTGCCGTCGAAGGCGGTCTGCACCTCATGGCCGACGATCTGCAGCAGCACTGCCATGCTTTCCGCCGAATCCGCGTTGTCATCCACCACCAGGATACGGTAGCGGGCGTTGGCCTCCGGGACTCCGGCGGGTGTCTCCATCGGTGTGCTCTCCAATTCGGTTGAAGCGGCAGCCGGTAGCCGTGCGGTGAACTCGCTGCCAGTGCCGGGGCCGTCGCTGAATGCACGCAGGCTGCCGCCGTGTAACTCCATCAGGCCACGCGCCAAGTTCAGCCCAATGCCTTGCCCACTGCGGGGCCGATGCGCCGACCGTTGTTCCACCTGGGTGAACAGATCGAAGATGCGCGACAGCATCTCTTGCGGGATGCCGGCGCCGTGGTCGCGCACCGACACCACCACCTGGTCGCCGTCGCGGTGCACGGTCAGCTGGATCTGCCCGTCCCGCTCGGAATACTTGGCACTGTTGTTCAGCAGGTTGGAAAACGCCTGCGCGAGGCGCGTCCGATCGGCGTCCACCCACATCACCTCGTCGGGCAGCTGCAGGGTCAGCTGTGTACCGGCGTTGTCGAGGAGTGGTTGGCTGGTCTCGATCGCATCGTGCAACACGTCGGACAGGTTGATGCGCGCCGGCCGCAGTTCGATCTTGCCGCGCGACAGGCGCGAGATGTCCAGCAGGTCGTCGATCAGCCGCACCATGTTGCTGAGCTGGCGTTCCATCATTTCCCGCGCGGCGATGGCGGCCGGATCGTCGCCCGAGCGGTTCTTGAGAATGTGCAGGCCGTTGCGGATCGGCGCCAGCGGGTTGCGCAGCTCGTGGGCCAGCACGGCCAGGAATTCGTTCTTGCGGCGGTCCGCCTCGTGCAGCGCATCTTCCGCCCGCTTGCGGTCGGTGATGTCGATCAGCACGTTCACCGCTCCACAGGGGTGGCCATCGCCGTCGAAGAAGGGGTTGGCATGGGCGAGCGTGGTCCAGCGGCTGCCGTCCGGGCGCTCGATGACCAGTTCCTCGCCGTTGTAGGGATGGCCGTTGCGCAGCGCCAGGGCCATCCAGCATTCGTCGTGGGGAATGGTCTCGCCGGCCGCCGTGAGCAGCCGCAGGGAGCCACAGAAACGCTCCGTCGGGTCGTTGAGGGCAGGGTGGCGCCCCCACAGCTCGGCGGCACGCGGGTTGTAGTAGGTGATCAGTCCGGCGGTGTCGCAGGTGTAGGCAGCGGCCGGCAGCGTGTCGAGCAGATGGCGCAGGATGCTGTCGCTCGCGCCAAACGGCAGCACGGCAGGCTGGGGTCCGATGGGGTCCGTCATGGGGGTGCCTCCGGCTGGGCGCCGGCCGGTGTCATCGGGTCGCATGCGCCTTGAGTCAGGGCTGTCGGAGCGCGGTGTGGCGAGCCGACACCCGCTTTCCGTCGGCCGGGAGAACGGTAGGTTTCCAGTTCCGACAGGCAGCGGTGCAGTTTGTGCCCGGCCCGCTGCGGATTTCCCGCTGGGCGGCAGGCTTGGCTTGCGGAGGGGCTTACTGCGGCGGCTTGAAGTACACCTCGGTACCGGCCCCCAGCGGCTGCAGGTAGCGCACCGCCAGCTTGGCGTACAGGTCGCTCGCCTGGATGCGCTTGAGCGCGGCGTTGAAGCTGTCGCGCAGGTTCATGTCGCGGAACACCAGGCGATACAGCGTGGGCGGGAACAGCCGATGCACCTTCACCGCTTGCGTGGTGTCTACCTGCATGGCGATCTGCTGGTTCAGCTGGTGAAAGATGTTGACGTCACCGATCACCACGTCGGTACGGCCGGTGTACAGCAGCCGATTGGCATTCACCTGCGGAGAGGTTTCCTGATAGTCCGGATTGTGCTTGGCCTGTTCGGCAAAGGCGTCGCCCAGGTAGAGATGGGCGTTCTGAAAGGCGGTGACGCGGTAGCGCTGCAGGTCGGCGGGTTTGCTGAGCGTGATGTTGCGCTTGGCGAGCGTCATCGCGGCATTCTGGTAGGCGATGTACGGCTCGCTCAGAAAGCCGCCGTTGTTGCCGATGACCGCATCCACTTCGCCGGCAGCCAGCATCAAATGGGCGCGGGCATTGGGGACGAAGATCACCTTCACCGGATAACCCATTTCCACGAACACGGCGGAAATGATGTCGTATTCGATCCCGCTCGGCGGGTCGGCGACGACATAGGGCGGCTTGGTTTCTCCCAGCGCGACCGTCAGCACCGGTGCCGCATGCGCGGCGATCGGACAGATTGTGAGCAGCACAAACAGAAGGGCGAGCAGCCTGTTTCCCAAACGGGTGCAAGCCCGTGGCGGGCCAAGAGGTGGCATTCGGAAGGACCGGACAAAGCGTGATTGTGTTGCAGCTTACCGCACCCTGCAGGGGAATGCCTGTGAGCCAGGTCAAACCCCGGTGCCGGTCTGCGCCGGCACCGGATAGAACTTGGACCGCTGGATGATGATCTCCGGTTCCCGACCGGGTCACATTTCGGTGTTGGTCGAGCCGGCGGGTGTCCGGACGGTGGCCGCACCATTGCTCACCGGTTCGCTGGCCAGGATCAGTTGGCCGTCCTTCACCAGGATGCGATCGCTTTCCGGCTTGGTGGCGGTTCGGGCGGTGTGGACTTCACCGTTCAACAGGTAGCGCACGTTGTAGCCGACCACCTGGCTGTGACGATGGGCCACGGTGTGGCAGCGCGTTTCGTTGGTGGTGTAGGTGTCGTTGTTCTGCATGTTCTTCTGGATGCGGTTGCCAGCGTAGCCACCCGCCACCGCACCGGCCACGGTCGCCAGGTCCTTGCCCTGGCCGCCGCCGATCTGGTGGCCAACCACGCCGCCCAGCACGCCACCGATCACCGTACCGGCGATGCGGTGTTCATCCCGCACTGGCTTGCGATGGGTGGTGGCGACGTCGCGGCATTGCCGTTCTGGCGTCGAGCTGACTTCCTTCACCGGGGTCACGTTCAACACCTCGGCGTACAGCGGAGCCGGGGCGGCCGCCTTGGCTTCGACCGGCGCAGCCGGCTTGGACGTCAAGGCATGGAAGGCCGCGGTCGACAGGCCGCCCACGACCGCGGAACCGCCAACCAGCGCACCAATGAGCATCGATCTGTTCATGATTTACCTCCGTGGTCATCAGGCTGCTGACAAAGGTGGGGGTCTGGCACCAGGAGGGCGCAAAGCAAGCTTTGCTGGTTTGACCGATGGCAACCCATCTGCAGCCCTGAGACTTTCCCCACCCTCCGGCTAGCTCTGCATCGCCCAGTTCTAAGCGGCAAGCCGCTAAGAACAAGGGCAGACCGCCCCTCTGGCGGGAGGGCGGGTTGTCGATGATCCGCAGGCGGGTCATCGGGGTTTGTCAGCAATCTGGCCCGCCCCAGGCGGGTGTTTTTGCATATGGCACCAGTATGGCGGGGCAGGGCTGAACCATAGGTGAATTGCCGGCAAGCGTCAGCAGATCGAGGGTCGGCGCGGCCTTCAGGCCTGCGACTGGCTGTATTGCTCGGCCATGCCGACCAGCCAGTGCTCGAAGGTCTTGAGCAGGACGGAACCCTGTTTGCGCTCCGGATAGACCAGGTAATAGGCCTTTTCGCTACGCAGCGGGATGTTGCAGGGAATGATCAGCGAGCCGTCCGCCAGCTCCTGCGACACCAGGAAGCGCGGCACCAGCG
>CBIHQA010000457.1:0-3727 GCA_966211475.1 uncultured Neisseriales bacterium | reverse complement strand
GTACCATATGGTACAAACTGAAAAGGGGCGTCATGAAGCTCTCCATCGCAACGGTATCGCTGAGCGGTACGCTGCCGGAAAAGCTCGAAGCCATTGCTGCAGCCGGCTTCGACGGTGTGGAAATCTTCGAGAATGACCTGCTCTACTTCGAGGGCTCGCCCCGTGACGCTCGCCGTATCTGCGATGACCTAGGGCTGCAGATCATGCTGTTCCAACCCTTTCGGGACTACGAAGGCGGGCGACGCGATCGGCTGCAGCGCAACCTGGATCGGGCGGAACGCAAGTTCGACCTGATGCAGGAACTGGGCACCGACCGCATCCTGGTGTGCAGCAGCGTATCGCCCGACCTGATCCCCGATGACCAGGTGATCATCGACGACCTCGCCCAGCTGGCCGAACGCGCCGGCAAGCGCAATATCCGGGTCGGCTACGAGGCGCTGGCCTGGGGCCGGCACGTCAACTCCTACCGACACGCCTGGCGGCTGGTCGATGCGGTGAACCACCCAAACCTGGGCATCATCTTGGATAGCTTCCACACCTTATCGATTCGCGACGACCTGTCCTTGCTGTCGCAAATCCCGGGAGACCGCATCGTCTTTCTGCAACTCGCAGACGCGCCCATCTTGGCAATGGACGTGATGGAATGGAGTCGGCATTTCCGCTGCTTTCCCGGCCAGGGGGAATTCGACCTGCCGACCTTCCTCGCCCCCATCCTGAAAAGCGGATACGACGGCCCGCTGTCACTGGAAATCTTCAACGACGGATTCCGCGCCGCCCCCACCCGCATCACGGCGGCCGATGGCCTGCGCGCCCTGCGCTACCTGGAAGAAACCACCCGACGTGCACTGGACACCGAGGCCACCGGCGGCGATTCGCCTCAAGCGGCCAAGGCAGCACAAATGCTGTTTGCTCCGCCCCTTCCGACCACTTACCAGGGCACGGCCTTCCTGGAGTTCGCGGTGGATGATGCCGCCAACCGCCGCCTGGGAAAATGGCTGGAAAAGCTGGGCTTCATTCACAGCGGCGCACACAAGTCGAAGGAGGTCAGCCTGTACAGCCAGGGCGACGTGCACCTGATCCTAAATTCGGAGCCTGACTCTTTCGCCAACGCCTACTTCGTCGCACATGGCGCCTCGCTCTGTGCAAGCGGCTTCCGGGTGGGCAACAGCCAGCAAGCGCTGCAACGCGCCAAGCAATACGGCTGCAAATCCTTCGAAAGCCGGGTCGGCCCGAACGAACGCCACATTCCCGCCGTACGCGCCCCGGACGGCAGCTTGCAATACTTGGTGGACGAAGGCGACGACGGCCGTTCCATCTTCGACACCGACTTCGATCCGATCCACGCCGACAAGCTGGCCGCGCGATCGCCGCTGCTGGAAACCATCGACCATTTCGCGCTGGGCCTGCCAGCCGAAACGCTGGATACCTGGATCCTGTTCTTCCGCGCGGTGTACGGCTTCGAAAGCGACCATGAATGGGTGCTGCCGGACCCGTACGGCTTGGTGAAAAGCCGAGCGGTACGCAGCCCCTGCGGCAGCATTCGCATCCCGCTCAACATCTCGGAAAACCGCAACACTGCCATTGCCCGCTCAGTGTCGACCTACCGGGGGTCCGGGCTGCAGCACATCGCCTTTGGTACCCGCGACATCTTCGCCGCGGTGGAGGCGGCGCGCGCCAATGGGCTCGCGCTGCTCGACATCCCGCGCAACTACTATGACGATCTGGAGGCACGCTTCGGCCTGCCGGCCGATTTCATCGACGCGCTGGCGGCGGCCAATATCCTGTACGACCGCGACGCGGAAGGCGGTGAAATGCTGCATGTTTACACGGCGCCGTTCGAAGACCGCTTCTTCTTCGAAATCCTGGAGCGGCGCGGCGACTACAACCAGTACGGCGCCGCGAATGTCGCGGTCCGTCTTGCGGCACTTGCGCAAGCCCGGGCTCGGGCGCTGTCCCGAGACACCAGTTGGGCGGGGTAAACGGGGATCGGGATATAATGAGCCACTTGGCCGCTTTGGCAGGTTTTCCTCGCCTAAGAGCCCATACCTAGCCGCTACGACCATTACGCCCCATGAACGATACCGCCCCAGCGGACTTGGCCGAGCCAACCGCAAAACGCCGCAAGAACGACCCGGAAGGCCTGCGCCAGCGCATTCTGGACGCCGCCTTGGTGGAGTTCTCCACGATGGGTCTTTCCGGCGCTCGGCTGGACAGCATCGCGGAGCGAGCGGATACCAACAAGCGGATGGTGGTGTATTACTTCCGTAGCAAGGAAGGCCTGTACGTCGCGGTGCTCGAGCGGGTATACGGCGAAATCCGCGACGTCGAACGCGATTTGCACCTGGACGACCTGCCACCCGAGGAAGCCATCACCCGGCTGGTGGAGTTCACCTTCGACTATCACGGCAGCCATCCCGAATTTAACCGGCTGGTGTCGATCGAAAACATCCACTACGCCAAGTACATCGAGCAATCGAAAAGCATTCGTAGCCGTAACCGCAGCGTGATTGAGGTGCTGGAAAAGACCTTGACACGTGGCTGCGAAACCGGCGTGTTCCGTTGCGGCTTAGATGCGCTGGACGTGCACATGATGATCAGCGCGCTGTGCTTCTTCCGGGTTTCCAACCGGCACACTTTTGCCGTGCTGTTCGGCAAGGACCTCGCGTCCGACGAAAGCCGCCGGCGGCACCGTCGGATGGTGGTGGAAGCGGTACTCAGCTACCTGAAGGCTGCTTCCCGATAAGCCCTTTCGGTGGCTAGCCCGCCAGCATCTGTTCGAAATGCTTCAACATGCGGTCCACCTGCGGCGTGACGCCACTGAACAGTTGGAATGCTCCCGCCGCCTGGAACACCGCCATGCCACCGCCGTCCAGCGTGCGGCAGCCGATCTGACGCGCGGCGCGCAATAGCGCGGTCTCCAACGGAAAGTACACGACCTCCGCCACCCACAAGCCGGGGTGCAGCCATTCCGCCGGCAGTGGCATGCCGGGATGACCGAGCATGCCAACCGGCGTGGCGTGGATCAGCCCGTCCGCCTCCTCAACGTCCTGCTGCAAATGCGCCGATATCACTGCTCGGCCGGCACCGAAACGAGCTGATAACTGCTCGGCCAGACGCTCGGCCCGCGCGGGGTCGGTATCGTGCAGCACCAGTTGACCTGCACCGAGCGTCAACGCGGCGTGGGCAACGGCCGCGCCTGCGCCTCCAGCCCCCAGCAGCACCACCTTGCCGAGCGCCGCATCGGGTAGTCCCCGCTTGAAGCTCTCGGCAAACCCCCACCAATCGGTGTTGTGCCCCACCCGCTTGCCGTCGCGCAGCACCACCGTATTGACCGCGCCGATCGCAAGGGCATCGTCCGATAGCGCATCTAGCAAGGGGATGACCGCCTGCTTGCAGGGATGCGTGATGTTGCAGCCGGCAAAGCCGAGTGCCTGCGCCGCCGCCAGTAAATCCGATAGCGCCTCGGGCCCCGCCTTCAGCGTCGCCAGATCGATCAGGCAATAACGGTAAGCCAAGCCCTGCAAGCGTCCTTCGGTTTCGTGCAGCGCAGGCGAGCGGGAGGCTCCGATTCCTTCACCGATCAGGCCGACGAGGCACTGAAGCGCTACGGCAGTGGCAGCGTTGTCGCTCATGATCCACATCCATAATGTACCTATTGGTACAAAATAATGTATCAAACGGTACATTTCTGTCAACTGCGATGGCGTAAGCGGTCAGGTGAACCACT
>CBIHQA010000456.1:0-3728 GCA_966211475.1 uncultured Neisseriales bacterium | reverse complement strand
GCCGATTTCTGGGATACCCGTTACCGCAGCGGCGTCACGCCATGGGATGCGGGCGGCGTACCGGCCGAAGTCGTGGAGTTCCGCCAATCCCTGCCCCACGGTGCCCGAGTACTGGTTCCCGGCTGCGGCACAGGCTACGAAGTCGGTTGGCTGGCCGAGCACGGCTTCGAGGTGGAAGGCATCGATTTCAGCGAAGCCGCCGTAGCCGCCGCCCGGCAAGCACTTGGTCCCTGGCAGGATCAGGTGCGGCAGGCCGACTTCTTCGCCCTGTCGTCGCAAGGCGGCTACGACTGGATCTATGAACGGGCTTTCCTCTGCGCCCTTCCCCGCTCCCTGTGGCCGGCCTATGCGCAAACAATGGCACAGCTCATTGTGCCTGGCGGGTTGCTGGCGGGCGCATTCTTTCTGGGTGACACGCAGAAGGGACCTCCCTTCGGTACGACGCTAGCGGAACTGCACGCCCTGCTTGGCGAGCATTTCGACCTGCTGGACGACAAGCCGACCGTTCAGCCGCTGCCTGTCTTCAAGGGGCAGGAGCATTGGCTGACCTGGCGTCGCAAGGGCCACACAGCCTGACGATTCCGCCCGGCAGCTTCGCCCAATCAAACTCTGCAAACCGCCTTCATTGCGCTACGCTAAAGGGACCGATTCCCACCACGGAGCACAAGATGTCCGGTTCTGCCAAATACCGCCTCGTCACCCGTAGCGATTTCGACGGCCTGGTCTGTGCTGTCCTGTTGAAGGAACTCGACCTGATCGACGATATCCTGTTCGTCCACCCCAAGGACATGCAGGATGGCAAGGTGGCCATTAGCGACCGCGACATCACCACCAACCTGCCCTATGTGCCGGGTGCGCATCTGGCGTTCGACCATCACCTGTCGGAGACCCTGCGCAACGAAGGTGGCAAGTCCAACCACGTCATCAATGCGGAGGCGCCATCCGCGGCCCGCGTGGTCTACGACTACTATGGTGGCAAGGCCCGCTTCGCCCGCATCAGCGATGCGATGATGGAAGCCGTGGACAAAGCGGACTCCGCGCAATACTCCCAGCAAGACATCGAGAACCCGGACGGCTGGGTCCTGCTGAACTACCTGATGGATGCCAGAACCGGGCTCGGCCGCTTCCGTGACTTCCGTATCTCCAACTATGCGCTAATGATGGATCTGATCAGCTATTGCCGGGATCACGGGATCGAAGACATCCTGGCCCTGCCGGACGTGGCGGAACGCGTGGAGCTGTATCGGGAGCACGAACCGAAGGCCAAGGACCAGATCCGGCGCTGCACGCGGCAATTCGGAAACCTAGTCGTGCTGGACCTGCGCGGGGAGGAGATCATCTACGCGGTCAACCGCTTCATGATCTACGCCATGTATCCGAACACCAATATCTCGATCCACGTGATGTGGGGGCGCGAGAAACAGAACACCGTATTCGCGGTCGGCAAATCCATCCTGGACCGGGGCAGCAAGACCAATGTCGGCGAGCTGTGCCTGCGCTATGGCGGCGGCGGTCACATGGCGGCCGGCACCTGCCAGGTCGACAACGACAAGGCAGAAACCACTCTGCAGGCACTGATCGCCAGCATCAACGCCGACGGTTGACCAAGGTAGGCGCCGTCAGCGCCTCAGACCGCCAGCATCTGGGAGGCGAGCGCCGCCAGCTTCTGGCGGGATGAGGCATACCCTTCCCGCTCGTGGATATCCTGCCGCAGGAAACTTTCCATCTGCGGCATCAGCAGGATGGCCCGATCGAGGATCGGGTCTGCCCCTGACACATACGCCCCGACGTTGATCAGGTCACGGTTGCGCTGGTAGCGCGAGTACAAGTACTTGAATTGGCGCACGTGCTGCATCTCGTCCGGCGTGATGAGGTCCACCATCACCCGGCTGACCGATTGCTCGATGTCGATGGCCGGATAGTGGCCTTGGTCGGCCAGCGCACGCGTTAGCACGATGTGACCATCCAGGATGGCACGGGCGCTGTCCGCGATCGGATCCTGCTGGTCATCCCCCTCCGACAGCACGGTGTAGAAGGCAGTGATGGAGCCGCCGCCCTCCTTGCCATTGCCCGCCCGCTCCACCAATCGTGGCAGACGCGCAAACACCGACGGTGGATAACCCTTGGTGGCCGGAGGCTCGCCGACGGCCAGGGCGATTTCACGCTGCGCCATCGCAAATCGGGTCAGCGAATCCATGATCAGCAGCACGTTGTGCCCCTGATCCCGGAAGTATTCGGCAAGCCGGGTGGCGTAGGCCGCACCATGCAGCCGCACCAGCGGCGGCTCGTCCGCTGGTGCTGCAACCACCACGGCGCGGGAACGCCCCTCCTCGCCGAGAATGTTCTCGATGAAATCCTTCACTTCGCGGCCGCGCTCGCCGATCAGGCCGACCACCACGCGGTCCGCCTCGGTATAGCGGGCCATCATGCCGAGCAGTACGCTCTTGCCGACGCCGGAGCCGGCAAACAGGCCCAGGCGCTGGCCACGCCCGACCGTCAGCATGGCATTGATCGCGCGTACGCCGACATCCAGCGTCTGCCGGACCGGGGCGCGCTCCATCGGGTTGAAGGGGCGGGCCGTCATCGGTACCAGCCGTTCGATGCGCAGTGCACCCTTGCCATCCAGCGGGCGGCCGATGCCGTCAACCACCCGACCCAGCAAGGCTTCACCGACCGGCACCTGGCGGCCCTTGTCCTCACCCGCGGTCGGCCTGGTGTAGGCCTCGCCAAAACGTGGCATGTGCTGGCCCAGGGCATCCACGGGCGTCACACGTGCACCGGCCTCCAGGCCATATGCATCCGAAAGCGGCATCAGGTACAAACGCTCGCCGGAAAAACCGACCACCTCCGCTTCGACACGCTGGTCGCCGGCTTCGATGCGAACGCTGCTGCCCACCGGCAGCTTCAGCCCGACGGCCTCCAGCACCAGGCCCGCCACGCGAACCAGCGTCCCGGACGGCAACCACGGGGTTACGTCGCTGATGGCGGTGCTCGCGTCGTTCAGCAGGCGCGCGTATTCATCCAGTCGAGGGGAGGACATCAGGGCGAGGCCGGATGACGGCCCAGGGCGGCCAGCACGCGTTGCCAGCGGGTTTCCAGCGTGGCATCGACAGAGCCACCCGCGGTATCCAGGCGACAGCCGCCGCGCGTCAACGTAGGGTCGGGCAGCATCAGCCAATGGTCCGGCGTCAGCTCCGCGTTCAGGATGGGTTGCAGCAAGGCCAGGTCGTCGGGATGCAGGAACAGCTTTGGCTGATCTCCCAGGTACGGCGTCGCGGCAGTCACCTCGCGCACCATGGCGGCCAGCGATTCCGGACGCTGTTCCAATTCCGTCCGCAACACCTGCTCCGCCAAGCGGACAGCCAGGGTCACCACATGATCGGCAAGCTGATCTTCGATGACCCGGCTGGTGGCCGACAGGTCGTCCAAAATGCGTGACAAGGCGTTCACACGTTGATCGACCAAGGCCTGCCCTTCGGCCAAGCCGGCGGCGTAACCATCCTGCTGGGCCTGTTCGTGGATACGGGCCAGCTCCTCGGCGGAAGGCAGTTCCAGGGGGCCATCGTCGGGAAGCGCTTCCGCCTGGATCACCTCGTCGGCGGCCTCGACCGAAACCGGCGCTTCGGCCTCCGGTGCTTGCGGCACTGGGTCGGATGCCAGAGGAACATCCGCCCAGGGTTGCGGCTGCCAACGCTGATAGTGCGTCAGCGACTCCGCCGGAATCACCC
>CBIHQA010000455.1:0-3731 GCA_966211475.1 uncultured Neisseriales bacterium | reverse complement strand
GAAGGCCAGCATCGACAAGGCCGTGGTCCAGGAGACCATGACGGCCGCCGAGGCCGCCACCGCGCACAAGCTGGCCCGCATCGTCGGCTCCGCGATCCGCGCCGCGGGAAACCCGGACGATCCGGCGAACGCGTTTGCCAGTTCGTTGCTGAACGACCTGCTGGCGCAGACCGCAGAGCCAGCCGTGCCACCGGCCATCGGTCTCGCCTTTGACGACGACGGCAATCTGAACTCAGGCGTCGTCGATCCGAATGCGCCTCCGGCCGAGCAGGCTGCTCATCTACGGAGCCTTTTGATTGCACAAGGCATGGCGCCGGACGAGGCAGCGTGGCTGGCCGCAGAGACCGTGTTCCAGCCCGAGGACGTTGAACTCCAGCCTCCTTCCGAAGCATCCTCGGACTGGACTGCAGCAGAGCTCGAAACCCGGCTCGCCGATATTGAGTTTGCACTCGACGAACAAATCCTGGCACAGCAGGCGCGTGAGGACAGCCTGCTTGCCCATGAGGACCTGCTGGTCGAAGCGGGCGGGCCGGGAGGGCAGCGCACGCCCGTGCGACCCGTTCTCAACGGGGGCTTCGATGCTGCGATGAATGCCGCCGGTGATATGGCGGGATTGCTGGAGCCGCTGCAGGGCTTGCGTGGTGACTTGGCGAAACTGGATGCACTTCGAGCCGAGGCGCGCCTTGAGGACATGCGGCAAGCGATGCGGCGCGCCGGCATAGCCGACGTTCCCGATGGCTACGTGCCTGGATGGGACTCGAATGGCAACAGCATACGCGACTACGGAGCGACAGCCGACAAACTGGCCTCTGCTTACGAAAACCATCTGCGCGACCAGCGCCTACGCTCCAACTGGGGCGAGGACTATGCCTCCATCAGAGTCGGGCGCTCACAGATGACGGTGCAACAATTCGAGCAGCGCGTGCTGGATATTCAACAGAAGGCGGCCAACGCCGCATACGAACGCGGGAAGTTGGCCATTGCACGTGGAGAGCTGCCCATTAAGAACAACGACTACATTCTTACCCTCGGCAGCTACGTGGACCAGCAAGTGCGTTTCGAGTTGCGCCGCTTTGGTGCCAGCGAAGGCTTGCCGGACAGCAGCGCATCCGCGGTGTTCGCCGTAAATCGCCGCATCACCGCCAATGGCATGACGGGCATTCCCGACCTGCGCATTGGTCATCGACTGCTCTCTGACACGACGCTGGCGCCGAAAAGCGGTACATCGGAGCAACTGCGCAGGTGGAACGAGATCCGTCCGAACGACACCCTGATCATCCGGCCAGATGCCCTCGGGGGCTCCTATGTGGTGCCACGCAGTACCATCAGGCCCGTCAACCCCCCAGGGAGAGGTGGATGATGAAACCACTCACGCAAGCGCTGAATTTGTTCAAGGAGAACGTTGTGGGAGGAACGATCAACGCTCCCGACAACTATCCGGAGTGGGACAAGGGTGGCTATTCAACGCACAGGGCCGAACTGTTGTCGCTTTGGAGCGACATCCGTCCCCGCCTCACCGTTGATCTGGAGCGAGCCCGGCAAATCGATGAACACCTGCAGGCTGCCATCGCGTGCTTCGATCGCGGCGAGCGCGAGAGCGGACAAAGTCGCATGTTCAAGATCTACAACCTTCTGGAGCAAGGCCGTCTGCGCTGAGAGTCAGCGTCGAGAAGTGCCGGCACCACTCAAGGCGGTCTTCATGGAGTCGTCAGTCGGTGATGATCGTCATTGCGCCTGACCAGACAATCTATCGTCTGCCATGACACCGGTTCCGCGGTCAATGGCTGACAGCTGATCGGGATAGCGACAAGGCGGAAATTCATCGACGGAAAGCCCGCGGCAGCACTGGCTGCGCTCACTTCGGGCTCAGGTCAAGCCGTGCAGCGGGCGAGACACCGACAAGGCTGCCGTCATCGGCGCCAAGCTGGCCGAGTCCATCGCGTCCATTCTTCGAACTGCCGTAGTCCAGGGCACCGCTTGGTACGGCTTGACATTCACGGAGATTCAGCAATGAAAACGCAAATCCGGGCCTGGGCCGCACTCGTGGCCACGCTCGCGCTGATGGCCGGCTGCGCGCAGCCGATGCCGAAGCAGAGCTTCGACAGAACGCGCGCCATGGCGATCAAGACCCTCGTCGTGGTTCAGCGGCCGAATCAGGACGCCTACACGGTGAGTTTCCAGGGCCTCCCGGGTCAAGACCTTGGCGCCGTGGCCGCGCTGATCCAGGGTGCGGACGAAAAGGCCAGGTCCGACCGGCTGACGAAGGCCATCGACCCCGCCCAGACGCGATTGCAGGACCTATTCAGCACCACGCTGCAACAGAAGCTGACCGCCGCCGGCTACGAGACCCGGCATGTCGTGCTGCCGCGCATCCCGTCGAAGGACGAAGAACTGTTGGCCCAGGTGAAGGCAAGGGGCACCAGCGGTGATGCTGTGCTGGCCATCGCCATGTTCGGCGAGTACACCGCGGTGGGAGCCGGGGGCGAGCACCTGCCCAAGATCCGCGCGTACGTGCGCGTGATCGACAATGCCTCCGGTACGCCGCTCTATCAGGAGTGGCTGGTGTACTGCGCCTTGCCCACCGGGTCCGACGCCGCCGTGGTGCCCTGCGACCCACGCTACCGCTTCAGGAACTTCGAGGCGCTGGTGGCCGAGCCTGCGAAAGCCCGCGAAGGATTGATCGCCGGCCTGGACCCTTTGGCCGCGCGGGTCGCGGCCGATTTGAAGCGCAACTGAAGGCACTGTGCGGTGCCTCGGCATGGACGCCCCACGTCGATCGCTCGAGGCCCGCTGTGCGGAGTGGTCCTGCGCATGTCAAGAGATGTCAAGTGCCGACCCTGGCGCAGCGCTGCTCGCCCCCCTCAGCGGCTGACGTAGACCACCTTGCCGATGATGTGGTCGGCCGGCACGAAGCCCCAGTAGCGGCTGTCCGAGCTGTTGTCGCGGTTGTCGCCCATGACGAAGTAGTGCCCGGCCGGCACTTCGCAACTCAGTCCGTCCTTGTCGAGCACACAGCGGTCGTGGAACGGGAAGCCCTGGGGTTGGGGCAGGAAGTCCCGGGCCTGGGGGGCGAGGAAGATCGTGTACTTCACGCCGTCGATGGACTCGGCCGCGGTCGCCATCACGCGCAGTGAATCCGGGTCGAACTGCTCCTCGCCTTTCTGTCGCGGTGCCGGTGTGCCATTGATGGACAGCACCTTTGCGCGGTAGGAAATCCGGTCGCCGGGCAGGCCGACCAGGCGTTTCACGTAGGTGACGGAGCGGTCGCGCGGGAACTCGAAGGCCAGCAGGTCGGCGCGTTGCAGTGGCGCGGTGATGGGGCGCCTGGCCAGATGGAACCCGAAGGTGCCGTAGTTGCCGAAGCCCCATTTCTGCACGAGCAGGTGGGCTCCGGGCGTCAGCGTGGGCATCATGGAACCGGACGGCGCGCGAAACGGTTCCACCCCGAACGAGCGCACGCCGAGCATCACGGCGACCAGGAGGGCCATGGCGCCCAGCAGGCCGTACCAGCGGCTGTAGGCCGGGCGCGGCCTGCTTTCGTCGTAACGCGCCGCCAGCCAATACGCGTGGGCCGCGGCCACGATGACGAACGCCAGGTTGGGCAGCGCGCCCAGCAGCGAGTTGCCGGCATGGACGAACACTGCCATGGCTACAACGAGTCCGGTCACCAGGTACATCAGCGCCAGTCCCGCCCGGCCCACGTACAGCATGGCGAGCGGCTGCAGGAAGAT
>CBIHQA010000454.1:0-3744 GCA_966211475.1 uncultured Neisseriales bacterium | reverse complement strand
GAACCGTTGTCGCTACGGCTCGCGCGCTTCGGCGGCCTGATCCTGCTGGTGATGGCGGGGTCGCTGCTGATCGTGCAGCCGCTGTCGTCCCGCATGCATGCGGTGATCGCCAACCCCTTGCGCGACATCGCCGACGCGGCAGACCGCATGGCCGGCGGCGAGGTGGTGAGCCTGCCGCCATCGGCGCCCCGGCAGGACGAGATCGGCGTCCTGCAACAGAAATTCCGAGAGATGGCCGAGTCGATGAAGGACATGGCGGCCATCGCCCGCCAGATCGCCACCGGCGACCTGGCCGTCAAGGTGCAGGCGCAATCCAGCGAGGACAGCCTGGGCACCGCCTTTGCCGAGATGGCGGCCGACCTGCAGCAGAAGGCGGCCATCGCCCAGCAGATTGCCACCGGCGACCTGTCGGTGCAGGTCCACCTGCAATCGGAGAACGACGAGCTGGGTCGCGCCTTCCAGACCATGGTCGGCAACCTGCGCGAGATGAACCGCGAGATCGGCGAGGGCATGGACGTGCTGGCGACCTCCGCCAACTCCATCCTGTCCGGCACCACCCAGGTGGCGGCGGGCGCCGCACAGGCCGTCACCGTCATCGCCGAAACCTCCACCACCCTCAACGAGGTGAAGCAGACCGCTCTGGTCTCGACCCAGAAGGCCAAGCACGTGTCGGAGGCCGCGCAGAAGGCCAACCAGGTTTCCCTGACCGGCCGCAAGGCGGTGGAAGACTCCATCGACGGCATGCAGCAAATCCGCGAACAGATGGAAATGATCGCCGACAGCATCATGCGCCTGTCCGAACAGAGCCAGGCCATCGGCGAGATCATCGCCAGCGTCAACGACCTGTCGGAGCAGTCCAACTTGCTGGCGGTCAACGCCTCCATCGAAGCCGCCAAGGCCGGCGAGCAGGGCAAGGGCTTCGCCGTGGTGGCGCAGGAGGTGAAGAGCTTGGCCGAACAATCCCGCCAGGCCACCGCCCAGGTGCGCGGCATCCTCGGCGACATCCAGAAAGCCACCAGCAGCGCGGTGCTGGCCACCGAACAGGGCGCCAAGGCAGTGGAGCAGGGCGTGCGGCAGTCCAAGGACGCTGGCGAAGCCATCCGCCAGCTCGCCGAAAGTATCGGCGAAAGCGCGCAGGCCGCCACCCAGATCGCGGTATCCGCCCAGCAGCAGTTGGTCGGCATGGATCAACTCGCGCAAGCCATGGACAACATCAAGGTGACCACGACGCAGAACCTGGACAGCACCCAGCAGGCCGAGCTGGCCGCCCACAACCTGAACGAACTGGGGCAGCGGCTGAAGGAGATGGTGGGGCGGTACAAGATTTGATGGCGGGCAAACACGAATATGGCAATTGAAGATCCGGACTTTCTGAAACGCCTGTTCGCGACCTTCAAGGTCGAGGCGGACGAACACCTGAAAGCCATGTCGTCCCTGCTGCTGGCGCTGGAGGCCGCGCCGCCGCCGGACGAAGCCGCGCCACTGGTCGAAACCCTGTTCCGCGAGGCGCACAGCCTCAAGGGGGCCGCCCGCTCGGTCAGCCAGTTCGACATCGAGACCGTCTGCCAATCGATGGAAAGCCTGCTGGCCGCGATCAAGCGCCAGCAACTCGGCTGGTCGGCGGCCGTGTTCGAGCCGCTCTACCGGGCGGTGGATGCACTCAGCGCCTGGCTAGCCGAACGGGGGGCGCAAACCCCGCCGGCCGATGCTGCGCAGATCGCAGCCCTGGTCCAGCCGCTGGAAGCCGCCTTGCAAGGGCGCGCACCGGCCCCGGCGGCGCCCACACCCGTGCCGGCGCCGTCTTCCCCCGAGCCGGCCGCGCCGCGCGCCGAGCGGCCTGTGCCGGAGGGAACCGGGGCTGAGACCGTACGCATCTCCACCGACAAGCTGATGGGCCTGATGATCCAGGCGGAAGAACTGCTGGCCTTCAAGTACAGCGCCGGCCACCTTGCCGGTGAGCTGAAGGGGCTGCGCAGCGAGCTGACCAGCTGGCGCAAGGACTGGATCAAGACCGTGCGGGATGCCCGGGCGCTGCGGCGGGCATCGGAGCGCGGACAGGGCGGCAACGGCGTCGCCAATGGCAACCATGGCGGCAACGGCAGCAGCAACGGACACGGTAGCAACGGCAACGGTGCCAACGGTCACGCCCGCAACGGACATCGCCATACCCCGGTCACCCGCATCCTCGACGCCATCGAGCGCGACGACCTGGTTGCCAAATCCCTGTCCGACCGGCTGGCCCAGATCGAACACCTGGCCGAGCAGGAGCGGCGGGCGCTGGCCACCATGGTCGATACCCTGCTGGAGGACATGAAGCGCGCGCTGATGCTGCCCTTCGGCTCGCTGCTGGAGCTCTTCCCCAAGCTGGTACGCGATCTGGCGCGGGACAGCGGCAAGGAGATCGGGCTGAACATGGGCGGTGCGGCCATCGAGATCGACCGCCGCATCCTGGAGCAGCTGAAAGATCCGCTGATCCACCTGGTGCGCAACGCCATCGACCACGGCATCGAAGCACCGGCCGACCGGCAGCGGGCCGGCAAGGCCCGTGCCGGGCAGGTATCGGTGCAGGTGACGGCCCGCGAAGGCAACCAGGTCGAGCTGGCTATCGAGGACGACGGCTCCGGCATCGACCTGAGCAAGGTGAAAGCCTCCGCCCAGAAGCTCAACCTGCTGTCAGCCGATGCGGCAGACGGCCTGGATACCGCCGGCACGCTCGACCTGGTGTTCGAGTCCGGCCTGTCAACCAGCCCGATCATCACCGACCTGTCCGGCCGTGGCTTGGGGCTGGCCATTGTCCGCGAGAAGGTCGAGCAGCTGGGCGGACGCGTCCAGCTTGATTCCACGCCGGACCGGGGCACACGTTTCGTGCTCACGCTGCCGACCACGCTGGCGACCTTCCGCGGGCTGCTGGTCACGGTGGACGACGGCAGCTTCGTGCTGCCCTCGGTCAACGTGGAGCGGGTGGTGCGCGTGCCGCAGGATTCGATCCGTACCGCCGGCAACCGCGAAACCATCGTCGTCAACGGCGAAGTGATGTCGCTGGTGTGGCTGGCCGACGTGCTGGAGCGCCCCCGGCCGCGCAACGACAGTCCGTATTGCCAGGCCGTGGTGCTGGGGCATGCCGCACGGCGCGCCGCGTTCGTGGTCAATGAAGGGGTGGCCGACCAGGAGGTGTTGGTCAAGCCGCTGGGCCCCCTGCTCAAACGGGTGCGCAACGTGGCCGCCGCCACCGTGCTGGGCGCGGGGCGGGTGGTGCCCATTCTCAACGTCGGCGACCTGCTGAAATCGGCCGGGCGGGCCGATCCGGCCCGGCCGATGGCCGAATCGCAAACGGCGGCGCCGGAGCGTTCCCTGCTGGTGGTGGAGGACTCCATCACCTCGCGCTCGCTGCTCAAGGGCATCCTCGAAGCGGCCGGTTATCAGGTGACCACCGCGGTGGACGGGCTGGACGGGCTCGCCACCCTGCGCAGCGGCCAGTACGACCTGGTGGTGTCGGACGTCGAGATGCCACGCATGGACGGCTTCGATCTGACTGCCCGCATCCGCCAGGACAGCCGGTTGACCGAGCTGCCGGTGGTGCTGGTCACCGCGCTGGATTCCCGCGAAGACCGGGAAAGGGGCATCGATGTGGGTGCGGACGCCTATATTGTGAAAAGCAGCTTCGACCAGGGAAACCTGCTGGACGTGATCCGGCGCCTGCTACCGGTTCCCGCCTAGGAAAGGGACGACATTGCAACCGAGCAA
>CBIHQA010000453.1:0-3744 GCA_966211475.1 uncultured Neisseriales bacterium | reverse complement strand
AAGTTCTTAGCGGCTTGCCGCTTAGAACTGGCCATGCAGAGCTCGAACTCCCGCTCTAAATGCCTTTGAACCGCGCGAAGCGCTAAACACCGCAAACCACGCCGCCACGGAGAACCAACCCCATGAAAACCCGCGCCGCCGTCGCCTGGAAAGCCGGCGAACCCCTCACCATCGAAGAAGTCGACCTGCAAGGCCCCAAGGCCGGTGAAGTCCTGGTCGAAGTCAAAGCCACCGGCATCTGCCACACCGACTGGTACACCCTCTCCGGCGCCGACCCGGAAGGCCTGTTCCCCGCCATCCTCGGCCACGAAGGCGCCGGCGTCGTGCTGGAAGTCGGCGCTGGCGTCACCGGCCTCAAGGCCGGCGACCACGTGATCCCGCTGTACACCCCCGAATGCCGCCAGTGCAAATTCTGCCTGTCGCGCAAGACCAACCTCTGCCAGGCGATCCGCTCGACGCAAGGCAAGGGCCTGATGCCCGACAGCACCAGCCGCTTCAGCCTCGACGGCAAGCCGCTGTTCCACTACATGGGCACCTCGACCTTCTCCAACCACATCGTGGTACCGGAGATCGCACTCGCCAAGATCCGCCCCGACGCCCCGTTCGACAAGGTCTGTTACATCGGCTGCGGCGTCACCACCGGTGTCGGCGCGGTGATCTTTACCGCCAAGGTGGAAGCCGGCGCCAACGTGGTGGTGTTCGGCCTGGGCGGCATCGGGCTCAACGTGATCCAGGGCGCCAAGATGGTCGGCGCCGACAAGATCATCGGCGTGGACCTCAACCCGAACCGCGAGGCACTGGCCCGCAAGTTCGGCATGACCCACTTCATCAACCCGAGCGAAGTGGACAACGTGGTCGACCACATCATCCAGCTCACCGACGGCGGCGCCGACTACAGCTTCGAATGCATCGGCAACACCAAGGTGATGCGTCAGGCGCTGGAGTGCTGCCACAAGGGCTGGGGCCAATCCATCATCATCGGCGTGGCCGAGGCCGGTGCCGAGATCAGCACCCGTCCGTTCCAACTGGTTACCGGCCGCGTCTGGAAGGGCTCCGCCTTCGGTGGCGCGCGTGGCCGCACCGACGTGCCGAAGATCGTCGACTGGTACATGGAAGGCAAGCTGAACATCGACGACCTGATCACCCACACGCTGCCGCTGGACAAGATCAACGACGGCTTCGACCTGATGAAGCGCGGTGAATCGATCCGGTCGGTGGTGGTGTATTGATCGGCAAATGACTCCGTAGGTTGGGTTAAGCTGCGGGCGAAGCCCAACCTACGAAGATCGCGGCATATGGATGAGGGGCGGTCCCGCCCCTCTCGCTCTGACAGCTTTCCTCACCCGCCTACCCATGATCGACACCCTCTCCGAACACCGCTGCTTCGGCGGCACCCAAGGCTTCTACAAACACGAATCCAGCAAGATCGGCCTGCCGATGCGCTTCGCGGTCTATCAGCCGCCGCAGGCAGCGCTTGGTCCGGTCCCCGTGCTGTTCTACCTGGCCGGCCTGACCTGCACCGAGGAAACCTTCCCGATCAAGGCGGGCGCGCAGCGCTTCGCCGCCGAGCACGGCCTGATGCTGGTCGCGCCGGACACCAGTCCGCGTGGCGCCGGTATTCCGGGCGAGGACGACGACTGGGACTTCGGCAGCGGTGCCGGCTTCTACCTGGATGCGGCGGAAGCCCCTTGGGCCGAGCGCTACCGGATGGAAAGCTACGTCGTCTGCGAGCTCTACGAGCTGATCCAGGAACGCTTCCCCGCCCTTCCGGGCCGGGTCGGCATCTTCGGCCATTCGATGGGCGGCCACGGCGCGCTGACGCTGGCGCTCAAGTATCCGGAACGCTTCCGTTCGGTCTCCGCCTTTGCGCCGATCTGCGCGCCGACCCGCTGCCCCTGGGGCCGGAAAGCGTTCAGCGGCTACCTGGGTGCCGATGAAGCCGCCTGGCGGCAGCACGACGCCAGCCTATTGATGACCGCCGCACGCACGCCCTTCCCCGGCGGCATCCTGATCGATCAGGGGCTGAGCGACAAATTCCTGGCGGAGCAGCTGTACCCGGAAGCCTTCGAGGACGCCTGCCGCACCGCCGATCAGCCGCTGACGCTGCGCCGGCATGAGGGCTATGACCACGGCTACTACTTCATCAGCAGCTTCATCCAGGACCACATCGCCCACCACGCCCGGCAATTGGCGGGCTGACGTGCAGACAACACCGCTACGGAATCGCCCTGCCGCCGTCACAGCCATCCTGGGTGCCTTGCTACTGTTCGTGGGCAGCTGGCTGCACCCGATGGATGCCGACCCGAATGTCGCGCAGGCCGCCTTTGCGGAATACGCGCACAGCACGCACTGGGTAGGCGTCCATCTGCTGCAACTGCTGGGCGCGATGGTCATCGTGGCGTGTCTGACGCTGATTTGCCATCAGCTACGGCGAGATGGCCGTGACAACCCGACCACTACGCTGACGCTGGTGGCTGGCGCCTCCACGCTGGCCGTCTCCACTGCCCTGCAAGCGGTGGACGGCATCGCGCTGAAGGCCTGCATCGATGCCTGGGTGAACGCCACTGGCCCCGATAAAGCTGCGCTGTTCCACACCGCCTTCGGCGTCCGACAGGTGGAAATCGGGCTGGCCAGCATGGCGGCGTTGCTGTTCGGCATCACGGCAACCTTGTTCGGCGTAGCCTTGTTGGGCGATGGGCGGCTGCCTGCCCGCTACGGCTGGCTGGCCATTGCCGGCGGTATCCCGACCGCCGTGGCCGGCGTGGTGATGGCGTACACCGGGTTTTCTTCGCTGTCGATGCTGATCAACATGCCGGCCAGCATGCTGCTGCTTGCCTGGCTGGTGGGGCTGGGCGTCAAGCTGTGGTGAGGACTTGTCGCATGGGAAGGGGCGCCGGATAATCCATCGCCTCGTCATATCTGGACTCGCCCCTTGAAATCCCTTCTGCTGGCCGCGCTGGCCTGCCTGCTGCTGACGCCCGCCCTCGCCCGTGACCTGCCACGCACCGATCCGGACCGCACCGCGCTGCTCGATGCCGCCCGCAAGGGCGAGGCGGTGAAGTTCATCGTCAAGGATCTGGTGCGATTCGGTGACCTAGCCTACCTCTGCGCACTGAAGACGGAAGAAGGCGGCATCATCGGCACCGATGAGGCGCTGGACGTCTACCGGTTCGCCCTGGTGAAGCAGGGCAGCCGCTGGCTGCCGTGGGAGCTGGGCGGCAACTTCGCGCTCAAACCGTCACAGGTGGATTGCTCGGTGGAAGGCACGGCGGTCGGATCAGCAGAGGACGTTCAGGAGGCCCTGCTCGATCGCCTGCAGGACGACATCCGGCGCGATCTCGACTTCGGCGCACCGGACAAATCGGCAATGGCGATGTTGCAGACGCTACGGGACAAGAAGCTGGCCACCGACATGGACATCGAACATGCGAAGGAGCCCTACGACCCCTCGCAGCTCAAGATCTCCAACGAGCACTGGTGCAAGGATGCCGCCTGCAAAGCCGCCAACCGCCAGACCTTCGATCGGCTCAATGCGCTGGGCACCCAAGCCAATGTCAGCTCGCTGGCCTGGAACCAGTGCGGCTACGGCCGGCGTGTCTTCAACCTGGCGGTGAACCTGCAATGCGTGCAGGCGCTGTCACCCCTGCCCTACTGCCGCGCGCATATGAAGCTGCTCCAGGATCGGCCGAACATCGACCGTTGCATGGCGGAGGCAAAGGCGCTGTGCCGACGTACCTTCCCCAA
>CBIHQA010000452.1:0-3750 GCA_966211475.1 uncultured Neisseriales bacterium | reverse complement strand
GCAATTTAATCAGTTGGCAACAAAACAGACAGCAAAGTCTAGCATAGCGACCGGATGGTCAAGCGTGAAGCCGTGGCATGGATCATCGGCCCTTATCCGGATGTACTTTACCGGTGCTTTCCTGGATTGCGAGACGAAGACAGTCGGGGCACAGACAACCCGCCTCAGCCCGTATCGGCAGCACCGGCGGCAGTTCCATGCACCAGCAGTGCCGCTGGCCTTGGGCCACCTCGCAGGTAAACAACCGCCCACAACGGGGGCAAACCTGCGATGCAACCGACGCGTTGGCCGCATGTTCAGGGTCGACTTCGGACATCGTGGGCAGCTTGGACACGGAATGCATACATTATCCGCCGCCACCGCATCGATGGCCACGAGCCAATGGATACGCAGTCGGGCGGGACAGACATCGAAACCAGGGGCGACTACGGTAGAATGGACGCCCTTTGGATTTTGTCGCCGCCGTCACGGCTGCCGGTGTGCAACAAGAATCGCAATCAATCCCGATCGAGACAGATGGCCATGACCCTTTTCGGCATCCCCAACTGCGACACGGTGAAGAAGGCCCGCACCTGGCTGACCCAGGCCGGCGTCGACGCGCCTTTTCATGATTTCAAGAAGCAGGGCCTGACCGAAGACCAGGTGCGCACCTGGCTAAAGCACGTGCCTTGGGAAAAGCTGGTGAACCGCGCCGGCACCACCTGGCGCCAACTGCCGGATGACGTGAAAGCCGGTGTCAGCGACGAAGCGGCCGCCATCCGCCTGATGCTCGACAAGCCGTCGGTGATCAAGCGCCCCGTCCTGCAACTTGCCGATACCGTGGAAGTGGGTTTTTCCGAAGACCGCTACCGCGCGCTGTTCAACCGCTGATCTCATTCAAGACACGAAGCCCTCCATGGACGCCACGCTCGACCTTACCCGACAACTGATCGCCTGCCATTCGGTGACCCCGGTGGATGGCGGCTGCCAGGACCTGATGCTGTCCCGCCTGTCGCCGCTCGGCTTCCAGGTGGAAAAACTGCACAGCGCCGGCGTCGACAACTTCTGGGCGCAACGCGGCAACGCCGGCCCGGTGCTGTGCTTTGCCGGCCACACCGATGTGGTGCCGACCGGCCCGCTGTCCGACTGGCATACCGACCCGTTCCAGCCGGTAGAGAAGGACGGCACCCTGTTCGGACGCGGTGCGGCGGACATGAAGGCATCGCTGGCCGCCTTCGTCACTGCCATCGAGCGCTTTGTCGCTGATCATCCGCAGCACCAGGGTTCCATCGCGCTGCTGATCACCTCGGACGAGGAAGGCGTCGCCACCGACGGCACGGTGAAGATCGTGGAGATGCTGCAGGCCCGCGGCGAATCCATCGACTACTGCATCGTGGGTGAGCCGACTTCCGGCGACACCTTCGGCGATACCATCAAGAATGGCCGGCGCGGCTCCATGTCCGGCACGCTGACGGTCAAGGGCATCCAAGGCCACATCGCCTATCCGCACCTGGCGAAGAACCCCATCCACCTGCTGGCGCCGGCGCTGGCCGAACTGGCCGCGGTGAAGTGGGACGACGGCAACACCTTCTTCCCGCCGACCTCGTGGCAGGTGTCGAACATCCACGGCGGCGCCGGCGCGACCAACATCATCCCGGGCACGGTGGAAGTGATGTTCAACTTCCGCTTCAACACTGAACAGACGGCCGACGGCTTGCAACAGCAGGTCCATGCCGTCCTCGACAAGCACGGACTGGACTATGACCTGAAGTGGGCGATCTCCGGCCATCCGTTCTTCACCGCCCCCGGCGCGCTGTCAGAGGCCCTGACCGGCGCCATCGCCGCGGAGACCGGCGTGCAGGCGGAACTGTCCACCACCGGAGGCACCTCCGACGGCCGCTTCATTGCCCGCATCTGCCCGCAGGTGGTGGAGTTCGGCCCCTGCAACGCGACCATCCACAAGATCAACGAATGCGTCGCAGTGGCGGACCTGCCCAGCCTGTCGAACATCTACTACCGCACGCTGGTCGCCCTGCTGGCCTGACCGCCCCTTCCATACGGACGTGACAATGACCTCCCCCAGCCATTGGCTCGACAGTTTCAAGATCTTCATCGCCCTGCTGGCGCTGGTGAACCCGCTCGGCACCATCCCGGTGTTCATCAGTCTGACCAGCCACCAGACCGAGCGCGAACGCAAGCGCACCATCCACATCGCGGCGGTATCGGTGGCCAGCGTGATCATGGTGTCGGCGCTGCTCGGGCAGGCGATCATCGCCTTCTTCGGCATCTCCATCGCCAGCTTCCAGGTCGGCGGCGGCATCATCATCCTGCTGATGTCGGTCAGCATGCTCAATGCGCAGATCGGCGCGGCCCGCTCGACGCCGGAAGAAGCCTCCGAAGCGGAGCTGCGCCACTCCATCGCCGTGGTGCCGCTCGCCATCCCCCTGCTGACCGGACCAGGTGCAATCAGCACGGTGATCGTCTATGCCGAAAAGGTGCAGCACTGGTATCAGTGGGCCGGGCTGGCCGGTTCCGCTGTGGCGCTGGCGGTGCTGACCTGGATCGCCTTCAACCTGGCCGACCCGATCAGCCGCGCGCTGGGCCGCACCGGCATCAATATCGCCACCCGGCTGATGGGCCTGATCCTGACCGCGCTGGCGGTGGAGTTCATCGTCGATGGCCTGCTGAAGCTGCTGCCCGGCCTGGCGCACTGACGCCACCGCCCGGCGGCCCCTCATCCACCGTGCCCTTTCCGAAAAAGGGCGCGCATCAGAAAGCGATGCTTTCCATGAGCCTGTTCCCTGAAGCCCGCCAACACCTGTTCACCGTGCGCGACGTGTTGCGCTTCGCCGTGTCCCGCTTCCAGGAGGAAGGGCTGTTTTTCGGCCACGGCAGCGACAATGCCTACGACGAGGCGGCCTATCTGATCCTGCACACCTTGCACCTGCCGCTCGATCGCCTGGAGCCCTTCCTGGATGCCCGGCTGACGCCAAGCGAACTACATAACGTCCTGCACAAGCTGCAACGCCGCGTGGAAGAACGCGTACCGGCCGCCTACCTCACCAATGAGGCCTGGCTGGGCGACTACCGCTTCTATGTGGACGAGCGGGTGATCGTGCCCCGTTCCTTCATCTCCGAACTGCTGCGGGAACGTCTGTCACCCTGGGTGACCGATCCGGATGGCGTGACCAGCGCGCTTGATCTGTGCACGGGCTCGGGCTGCCTGGCGATCATGATGGCCGACGCCTTCCCGAATGCAGAGATCGAAGCGGTGGACCTGTCGCCGGACGCGCTGACGGTGGCCGAGAAGAACGTGCACGACTACGACCTGGGCGAGCGCATCGACCTGATCCGCTCCGACCTATTCGCCAATCTGAACGGCAAACGCTTCGACGTGATCATCAGCAATCCGCCCTACGTCAACGCAGAATCGGTCGAAGCACTGCCGCCGGAATACCTGAGGGAGCCGGAACTCGCGCTGGGCAGCGGCGAAGATGGTCTGGACGCCACGCGCGTCATCCTGCGGGATGCCGCGCAGCACCTGAACCCGGGCGGCGTGCTGGTGGTCGAGATCGGCCACAACCGCGACGTGCTGGAAGCCGAATTCCCGACGCTACCGTTCACCTGGCTGGAAACAGAGAGCGGCGACCAGTTCGTGTTCCTGCTGACGCGGGAAGATATGGTCGCCTGAAACACCGCCGGCTTGATCCGGCTCACGTAGATCCTATGTTTTCCCGCAACCCCCGTCAGTCAGCATTTGAGGCGAGAAGG
>CBIHQA010000451.1:0-3774 GCA_966211475.1 uncultured Neisseriales bacterium | reverse complement strand
TTTGCCGGAGCCATATCGAGCACGAGGATCGCTTCGTGCATGCTGCGATGGAAGCCCGTTGCCCCGGCTCCAGCCGGCATACCGGCAACGATCACCAGGGGCAGGCGCTGGCGTTCGATCAGCTGATGCAGCGATCGGTCGAAGCCGAATACGGCGTGGGCAACGCCAGGCCCAAGGCGTGGGCACGGCTCTATCGCCAGCTTGCGGTGTTCGTCGCGGAAAACCTTCTGCATATGGAAGAGGAAGAAACCAAGAACAACGCCGTGCTGTGGGAACGCTATTCCGATGACGAACTGGCCGAGATCCACCACGCCTTGATCGCCTCCATCCCCGCCGACGAGATGATGCAGTCGCTGGAATGGATACTGCCCCACCTCGCCCCGCCCGAACGGGCCAGCCTGCTGACCGGACTGCGCGACAGCGCGCCGACGGAGCGCTACCAGGCGGTACTCGACATGCTGCGCCCGCGGCTTTCTTCGAAGGACTGGGGCAAGTTGGCGACCGCGCTCGGGGCCAAGCTTTGGGGGCCGGTGTCGCATGTTGCCGCTGCCGTGACGGGGTAGCGCATCTCGCCGCAGATGCCGAGCAGCCGGGGTGTAGCGCGCGATCACCGCCGGACTCTTGCCCCCCTTTCCGTCAGACCAGATCGACGCTATGGACGTCGATGGAAACCACCATCCGGTCCTTCACCGGCTTGTTGTCCGGACCGGTGCCGTAGACGCGTCGCTTGGTCGGGAAGACGATGCCGCCGAAGGTCTGATGATCGGACACGTAGTGCGCGCTGACCGCACCGCTGCCGATGACGTCCACACGGTAGTCGTGACGCCGCAGCAGCCCGTCAGCGCCGAAGTAGAAGACCTGCTCGCGGGAATGGCCGTGGATTCCGTCCGGGAAGGTCACCTTCAGGCGGCGCCAGGTTTCGCCGTCCTCGTCCCAGGGCGCGATTTCCTCCGCCTGGAAACCCGACAGCTTGAACAGGAACGGTGTGGTCAGGTAGGTCCACATCGCGTAGCCAGTGAAGTAGATCAGGTGCAGCGCGTCCCAGGGGGTGGTGAGGGAATGCCCGGCGAACGCCTCGCGCGGTGAACGGCGTTCCTCGAGCACCTTTCCATCGTCGGCGATGATCGCGACGCGGTCCGGCTCGAACAGGGTGTGCTGGCCAGCCTTCTGAAAGGGCGTGTATTCGGCGCGCTGGTGGTGCGGGTCGATGCTGACATGGGCATGGGCGAACACGTCCGGCCAGCCCTTCAGATGCCACATCGCGCCGCCGACCGAGACGTACGCGGTCAGCATCTCGATCTGCTGCCAGCGGTCCCAGCCGCCATGTGCGGCAATGGCGACGTCCAAGAGATTGCTCATGTTCACTTCCCTTCCAATATGGTTGCTTCAGTCAGGTTGGATGTTGCCGCGGGATCGGGATGGCGTGCTGGAGCGGTAGCCACGCTCGCCGCTACCATCCCCCACCCAGCGCCCGGAACGTCGCGACGGAAGCCCTGGCCATGCAGGTCTCCGCCTGGGAGAGCTGATCGCGCGCGGCAAGCAGCTGGCGATCCTGCTCCAGCACCTCCAACAGGCTGATCACACCGCCCTTGTAGGCTTCTGCCGCCGACTCGCGGGCGTCGCTGGTGGCAGCGATCTCCTGTTGCAGCTCATGCCGCTGCGCGTCCAACTGGCTTTGTGCGATCAGCGCAGCCTCTACATCCTCGGTGGCGCGCAGCATTGCTTGGCGGTAACGGGCCAGCGCCTCGGCGGTCGCGCCCTTGGCCTGCGCCACCTCGGCATCGACCCGTCCAAAGTCGAACAAGCGCCAGTGCAGGCCGATCAACGCGAGCGGCTGGAAGTTCGACGACGAGGGACGGACGGTATCGAGGCTTTCGAAGCCCAGCAGGGCCGACAGTGACAGCCTGGGGTAGTACTCCGAGATGGCGGCGCCGATGCGCGCGTTGGCCGCCGCCAGCCGGCGTTCGGCGGCGATCACGTCGGGCCGGCGCCGCAGCAGCGTGTCCGGGCTGGGCATCACGCGCAGATCGGGATAGGTCGCTCGGGCCGGTGCCAGGTGGATCAGTTGCCGGGCGGCCGAACCGGGTGCTTGCCCCATCAGTACATCCAGGCGGTTGAGTTGGGTGTCGAGCTCCATGCGCAACGGCGGCAGGCTCCCCCTCACCTGTGCCAGGCGGGCCTCGGCTTGGGCTTGCTCGCGCCGCGTGGCCAGGCCTTGGCGCAACCGGAGATCGACCAGCTCGCTCAGCGAAGCATCGGTGCGAACCTGCGCCTCGGCCAGGGCGATGCGCGCCTGGGCGCCGCGCACCCGGAAATAGGCGTCGGCCGCTTCGGCCACCAGGGATACCCGCACGCCCAGCGCATCCGCAGCGGCTGCCTGGACGTCGGCCAGCGCGGCTTCGCGGTCACGATGCAGCCCACCGAACAGGTCCGCCTCCCAACTGGCGCCCAGGCCCAGCTGGTACAGGGTGGAGTTGCGTTGGTAGCCGGGCGAACGACTGGCGAGCTTGCCGAGCGGGCTTTCCAGCGATTGGTGTTGGGCGGTGACTTGCGCGTCCGCCGTCACGATCGGCAGCAGCGAAGCGTCCACGCGCCGTGCCACTGCCTGCGCCTGTTCCACCCGGGCAGCGACGGCGGCCAGGTCGAGATTCTCCTTCAGCACCCGCTCCACGATGGCCGTCAGCGCCGGGTCATCGAATTGTGTCCACCAGCGCGCGACGTCCTGGGCGGCATCCGCCGTGGCGGCCGCATGCGGAAAGGTCGCGGGCAAGGCGGAGGCCGGCCGGACGTAATCGGGCCCGCTGGCGCAGGCGCTTAGTAGCGCGGCGGCGGCCGTCAGCATCGCTAGCTTGCTGACCACCAGGGCGGGATGCGACCGCCCGCCATCCGCGTACCTGACGCGTGTGCTGGCTTGTCTCGTTTCACTACGCCCACTGGTCTGCGCCGTTTTCGGGTTGTCCATCCAGGCACTCCTTCCATTCGTGGATCGCCGATGCCGGAAATTCAGTTACTTGCATCGTGATAGTTACGAGTGTAGAGTAACTTTCACCATGAAAGCAACTGGCTTGTGGAACACGGTTACCCCGCCGATCGATCCGCCGGGGGCGCACGCCAGACACCATCCCGGCCCTTGCGGCACGAACCGGCCCCCCTTCGCCATCCGGCAGAAGCCCGTCCTATGGAGCAGACGATGAGCAACACGGAAGCAATCCCGAACGCAGCCGCCACCAAAAGCCGCCTGAACGGCAAGCATCGGCTCGGTGGCCTGGCGCTGATCGCGTCCGCCGTGGCGTTGGCAGCCTATGGCGGCTACTGGTGGACCCATGGCCGCTACGTCGAGCGCACCGACGATGCCTATGTCGGCGGCGACATCATCGTGGTGAGCCCGAAGGTGTCGGGGTATATCCGCGACGTGCGGGTGGCCGACAACCAACGTGTTCGCGCCGGCGATCTGCTGATCCGGCTGGACGACCGCGACTTCCGCGCCGCACTGGCCAAGGCGGAGGCCGCGGTGGCGGCCCAGCAGGCACAGATCGCCAATCTGGACGCCACGCGTACGCTGCAGCTAGCGGTCATTGCCCAAGCCAGAGCCGGGGTCGATGCCGCTGCCGCCCTACGCGCCCGCACCCAGGACGATGCGCAACGCTACGACCACCTGGTCGAGAAGGCCGCCGTGTCGGTGCAGAGCGCAGAAAAGACGGCTGCCGATGCCAAACAGGTCCGAGCCGACGAGCGGAAGGCGCAAGCCGGGCTGCTCGCCGCCCAGCATGAACT
>CBIHQA010000450.1:0-3792 GCA_966211475.1 uncultured Neisseriales bacterium | reverse complement strand
GTCATAGCTGGGCCAGCTGATGGCCACGTTCTCGGCCTCGGCCGGCAGCACGAACGCGGGGTTGAGGCCACAGCCGGTGGCTCCAATGATTCCGCCAGGAACGCCAGGAAACGATTGGTCCGGCGGAAAAATCGGTGCAACGGTCACGCCGCCCATGTAGAGCACTGCGGCCACCCACTTGCTGTCTGGAGACCAAGTGGCATTGCCATAGGTGTACGCCAGCGCACTGGCCGGATCAGTCGGGGATGTCATTCGGTGCAGGTTGGTGCCATCGACCTGGGCGACCCAGACGTTCGTGTCATCCGAGGGGTGGCCGTCGCGCCTGGCAGTCCAGCTGAATGCAATCTTCTGCCCGTCGGGGCTGACCGACATTTGGGTGCCTCCCGAACTGGCGTCAACGGGGTTGCCAGAGAAGCTGTTGTCCGGCAGGCCAGTCAATACGGCCCTCAGCGTACTGGTGTTTGCCGAAGGCGAGGACTCGTAAAGGTGGCGACCGGCCAGATAGAGGTATCGGCCGTCGGGCAACCAAGCGGCAGGGCTGTTCGCCACGATTTTGCCGTCGAGCTGGGAGCCCTGTTTGACGATCTGCCCGGTCTCGGTGCTAAAGATCGTGAGCCGTGTTTCCTCTGGGTCCCCATCAGCATTCCAGAAGTCCAGAATGTAGCGGCCATCCGGAGAGACCTTGGGACGTCCAAAGCTCCCAGGCAGGTTTATCGCATTGCCGGCGACGGCCCAATCGCTCGTCCTGATGCGTTCTACGATCTTGGAGCCATTGGGGCCGCCGTTGCTCATCCGAAGCACCTGTTCCGGGTTGGTGCTGCCGGTCCAACTGTTCCGGTCTGTGAGCCCCATGGGCAGCTTGGTGCCCTGGCCTGTGCGCAGATCGTAGACGGTCGACGGACCGGTGGTCGCTTGCACAAGGAGGCGGCCCGGGAGATTGGTGTTGCCGTAGGTGGGGACTTCGCCCGATCCGTTGCCGGGCGGTGGCGCCGCAGAGGAGTTGCCATCATCCCCCCCACCACCGCCGCAACCTGCGGCAAGCAGCAAAGAGAAGGCGACAGTGGAGGCCAGATATCGGGGCACTTTCATCCTCGAGGGTCCTTCGATGGGCAAGCAAGACAGGGCAAAACCAGGGAGGCCTGAATGCACTTCTCCTGGTGGGCAGATGGAGGCAACTACTGCGAGGCGTTACGCCCCTTGAGGCCGTACTTCTTGTCATAGGACGGCCATGAAATGGCGACCTTGACGGCCTCGACCGGCAACACGAAGGAGGGGCTCAGGGCGCAGCCGGTGGTGCCGAATTCCTCCATGGGTAGGCAGGACGACAAAAGCCCGGGAAGCGCCAGTGCGCTTCCCGGGCTGCGGATGGAGAAAGGATTACTGCTTACGTGCGATGGAGGCCATGCCTTCACCGATCGTCTTGATGGCCGTCGAGAACGTCGTTTGGAGCAGGTTGAACTCCTGGCCGGTGGCTTGGAATTCAGTGTTAAATGTCTGAGTCTTCGAGGCCGCATCCATCTTGTCGGCCCGCATCTGTTCGTCAGTCTTCGTGGTTCCGTCTGCTGCCGTAGGCTTCGGAGGTTCCGCCAGGGTGGCGATCTTGTCGGACAGCTCGACCATTCTGGCGGCCTTCTTGCCCATCACCTCGCCCATCGCCTTGGCAATCGCTTGCATCCAGCTGCCGCTGCTCTTCTTGCCGCCCGATTCGATCTCAGGCTGGTGCTTGACGGCATTGACGATGTTTTCCGTCAGGTTCTTCGTGAACGCTTCGAGAGCGTTGGCGGTGGAATTCGGAACGGTGCCGCCGTTCGCCTGCTGGTTCGTCAAGTTCTGCACGGCGTTGCTGACGACTTGCTTGATGTCGTTGGCCAAGAAATTTGGCATGCCGTTTTGCTGTTGCAACTGCTGGAGCGCTGCGGTGAAGGCGTTGCCGACGGCTTGAGTTACGCCGTTGATGATGATGGCGTTGTTCTTGTCTTGCGCAGCTTGTGCCGCAGCCTGGGCAGCGGCTTGGGCGGCAGCCTGGGCGGCAGTTTGTTCGGCGGCATGCCGTTGAAAAACCTTGAAAAATCCCATATCTCTCTCCAGAATTTGATTCGTTTGATGGACGAGGCGCTCGACGTTGCTGCCCCCCTGCACCTCATTCGCAGCTGTTGCATCTTGCATTTGCAGAGCCGACGAAACGAATTAAAAACTCCGGCGGGCGCATTCGTAAGCTGCTGCCTGCGATAGCTAGGGTGGGCCCCAGCGTCAGTTCATCAATCGCTGATTCGTCAGGTTCTGCACGGCCTTGCTGACGACTTGCTTGATCTCGTCGACCAGGAAGTTCGGCATGCCGTTCTGCTGTTGCAACTGCTGGGCTGCGCCGTTGACGGCGTTGCTGATGGACACTGCCGAAGGGTCTTGGAGGTCCATCGAGTCGTCGACCTCGATGCCGAAGCCTAGGCGGGCATGGCAGGGCGATTCATCCCATCTGATGCCGGCACGGATTTGCGCTCCAACCCGTACCGGCCCTTCTCAAGACCTGGTGCCCCTGCTTATTGGACCCATTGGACGGCGCCGCAGGCGGACAACCACTGACCGCCCGTGCCTGAGCTGTTGCGGACCTTCACGCCGTACTTGAGGTCATATGCGGGCCAGGAGATGGCGACTTGGTTGGCGTCAGCTGGAAGCACGAACACCGGGTTGGTCGCACATCCCGTCGAACCGATGATGCCGCCAGGCACGCCGGGGAACGATTGGTCAGGGGGAAAGATCGGGGCGACGGTGGATCCGGTCATGTAGAGCGCGGCGGCGACCCAGCGGCTGTCCGGCGACCAAGATGCGCTGCCGTAGGAGAAATTCAGCGGGCTCGAGGGGTCGGGCGGGGCGGTGAGTTGGTGCAGCCCGGTGCCGTCCACGTTGGCAACGAAGATGTGTGAGTCAGCCGTGTTTCTACGCCTTACGTCCCAGTCGAATGCGATCTTTTGACCGTCCGGACTAACGGTGAGTTGCGAGAAGCCTGACTGCGAACGGCCGTCCTGGAACACGCTGTTGTCGGGCAGAGGCAACGTGGCCACCAGCGTGTCGGCATTGGCGGTGGGTGACGAGACGTAGAGGTCCCGTCCGACCAGGAGGATGTAGCGCCCGTCCGGGAGCCACGCTGCGGGACTATCAACCACGGTCTTACCGTCCAGCGGGGAGCCGGACTTCACTATCTCGCCAGTCTCCGCATTGAAGATGGTCAGGCGGCGTTCCTCGGGATCGCTCCCTGGCATCCAGAACGTCAGGATGTAGCGACCGTCATGCGACACCTTCGGTCGATTGAACGAGCCGCCAAGGAGGGCGGACGGGCCGATGGCCGTCCAGTCGGATGTTCTGAGGCGTTCGGCGATCCGCTTACCTCCCGCGCCTCCGCCGCTCATGCGCACGATGGTGCCGGGGTTCGTGCTGCCGTTCCAGTTGTTGCCTCCGGTGGCCGACGTGGGCAGCTTCGCACTTCCACCGGTGCGCAGATCGTAGATCGTGGCGGGGCCTTCGACAACGGAGAGGATCAAACGGCCGGGCAGGTTGGTGTTGCCGTAGGTGGTCACTTGCTGTGATGAGTCGCCGTTGTCGGGCGGCGTGCCCCCATCATTGCCACCGCCCCCGCCGCAGCCCGCGGCGAGCAGCAAAGGGAATGAGGCAGCGGCGGCCAGATGTCGGAGCACGTTCATTCGGAGGTCCTTCAGTGAGCAAGCAAGACAATGACTGAACCAGGGAAGCCCGAATGCACTTCCCGGTGGGCAGATGGAGGCGACTACTGCTCGTCGC
>CBIHQA010000449.1:0-3794 GCA_966211475.1 uncultured Neisseriales bacterium | reverse complement strand
TGGCGACGCAAAGAAAGAACCTCGCCCGCGGGGGCGAGACCCCGCATGAAGATCATCCGCGCGAAGCGTTGAACACCCGCTTCGCACAACAGACTCAAAAAACCGCACGTGCAGGAGACAGCACAGTGGAAACCGCAACCGACTACGGCACCCCCGCCCGCCAGGCCGACACCCTGGTGACGCTCGAAATCGACGGCCAGACCGTCACCGTCCCCGCCGGCACCTCCCTGATGCGGGCCGCCATCGAAAACGGCCTGTCGGTGCCCAAGCTGTGCGCCACCGACAGCCTGGAATCCTTCGGCTCCTGCCGCCTGTGCCTGGTCGAAATCGACGGCCGCCGCGGCTACCCGGCGTCGTGCACCACCCCGGCCGAGAACGGTCTGAAGGTGCGCACCCAATCGCCCCAGCTCACCAAGCTGCGCCAGGGCGTGATGGAGCTTTACCTGTCCGACCACCCGCTCGACTGCCTGACCTGCCCCACCAACGGCAACTGCGAACTGCAGGACGTGGCCGGCGACATCGGTGTGCGCGACGTCCGCTACGGTCTGGCCGGCAAGAACCACTTGGTCGCGGAAAAGGACACCTCCAACCCCTATTTCCAGTTCGATTCCACCAAATGCATCGTCTGCTCCCGCTGCGTGCGCGCCTGTGACGAAACCCAGGGCACGCTGGCGCTGACCATCGAAAACCGCGGCTTCGACAGCCAGGTCAGCGCGGGCGGCAAGGACTTCCTGGAATCCGAATGCGTGTCCTGCGGCGCCTGCGTCAACGCCTGCCCGACCGCCGCGCTGTCGGAGAAATCCATCGTCCAGTGGGGTCAGCCGACCCGCACCGTCAAAACCACCTGCGCCTACTGCGGCGTGGGCTGCAGCTTCGATGCCGAGCTCAAGGGCAACACCGTGGTGCGCATGACGCCCGCCAAGGACGGCGGCGCCAACGAAGGTCACGCCTGCGTGAAGGGCCGCTTCGCCTTCGGCTACGCCACCCACCCCGACCGCATCACCAAGCCGATGATCCGCAAGCAGATCACCGACCCCTGGCAGGAAGTCAGCTGGGACGAGGCGATCAGCTACGCCGCCAGCGAAGTGCGCCGCATCCAGGCCAAGTACGGCAAGGATTCGGTCGGCGGTATCACCTCCAGCCGCTGCACCAACGAAGAAACCTACCTGGTGCAGAAGCTGGTGCGCGCCGCCTTCGGCAACAACAACGTCGACACCTGCGCCCGCGTCTGCCATTCGCCCACCGGCTATGGCCTGAAGCAGACCCTGGGCGAATCCGCCGGCACGCAGAACTTCGCCTCGGTCGCCAAGGCCGACGTGATTCTGGTGATCGGCGCCAACCCGACCGAAGGCCACCCGGTGTTCGGCTCGCGCATGAAAAAGCGCCTGCGCCAGGGTGCCAAGCTGATCATCGCCGACCCGCGCCGCATCGAGCTGGTCGACGCCCCGCATATCAAGGCCGATTACCACCTGAAGCTGCGCCCCGGCACCAACGTGGCGCTGATCAATGCGCTGGCCCACGTGGTGGTGACCGAAGGCCTGGTGAAGGAAGACTACGTCCGCGAACGCTGCGACATGCACTCCTTCGACCGCTGGCGCAATTTCATGGCCGACCCGCAACACTCACCGGAAGCGCTGGCCGAAACGATCGGCGTGTCCGCTGAGGACCTGCGCGGCGCAGCCCGCCTGTACGCCACCGGCGGCAACGCGGCCATCTACTACGGCCTGGGCGTGACCGAGCACAGCCAGGGCTCCACCATGGTGATCGGCATCGCCAACCTGGCGATGGCCACCGGCAACATCGGCCGCGAAGGCGTGGGCGTCAACCCACTGCGCGGTCAGAACAACGTGCAGGGCTCCTGCGACATGGGCTCCTTCCCGCACGAGCTGCCGGGCTACCGCCATGTGTCGGACGACACCACCCGCAACCTGTTCGAGAACGCCTGGGGCGTGCACCTGGACAACGAGCCGGGCCTGCGCATCCCGAACATGTTCGATGCCGCCATCGCCGGCAGCTTCATGGGCCTGTACTGCCAGGGCGAGGACATCGTCCAGTCCGACCCGAACACCCATCATGTGACGTCCGCGCTGTCCAACATGGAATGCGTGATCGTGCAGGACATCTTCCTGAACGAAACCGCCAAGTACGCCCACGTGTTCCTGCCGGGTTCCTCCTTCCTGGAAAAGGACGGCACCTTCACCAACGCCGAACGCCGCATCTCCCGCGTGCGCCGCGCCATTCCGCCGCTCGCCGGCAAGGCCGACTGGGAAGTCACCCTGCTGCTGGCCGACGCGCTGGGCTACAAGATGGAATACAAGCATCCGTCCGAGATCATGGACGAGATCGCCCGCCTGACGCCCACCTTCACCGGCGTCAGCTACGCCAAGATCGACAAACTGGGCAGCATCCAGTGGCCGTGCAACGACGAGGCGCCGGAAGGCACGCCGACCATGCACATCAACGAGTTCGTGCGCGGCAAGGGCAAGTTCTTCGTCACTGAATACGTGCCGACCAGCGAACGCACCACCGCGCGCTTCCCGCTGATCCTGACCACCGGCCGCATCCTCAGCCAGTACAACGTCGGCGCGCAGACCCGCCGCACCGACAACGTGGCCTGGCACCCGGAAGACATCCTGGACCTCCACCCGACCGACGCCGAAAGCCGCGGCATCCGCGACGGCGACTGGGTAAAGGTGGCGAGCCGCGTCGGCGAAACCCGGCTGCGCGCCCGCGTGTCGGAGCGCATGCAGCCCGGCGTGGTCTACACCACCTTCCACCATCCGGTGTCCGGCGCCAACGTGGTGACCACCGACAACTCCGACTGGGCCACCAACTGCCCGGAATACAAGGTGACCGCGGTGCAGGTGGCCCGCGAAATGGCGCCCGCCGCCGCGCTGGCCTGAGGAACGCTGAACATGGATTTGCCGACCCTGATCCGCATGGCGAACCAGATCGCCGATTTCTATGAATTCAGCAGCGACCCCGGGCAAGCCGCCAACGACGTGGCCATGCACCTGAAACGCTTCTGGGCGCCGCGCATGCGACAGCAACTGGGCGCCCATCTCGCGGACAGCGAGACAAGCGAGCTCAAAGACCTCGTCAGACAGGCATTCGATACGGCGGCCCTCGCCCATTGATCCTCGGCGGCGCCTGCTCGCGCCGCCCCAAAAGCGATCCGGACCGGGTTGATTCAGACCCGTCCGGTCGCTTTTCCCGATTCCGCACCGCCCCTGCTGGCATGCGGCTGTCCGCGTTTTTTCCGTACATGACTACGCTGTTCAACGCCGTCTATCACCGCGTCGCAATGGAACATGTGAACGTCGCTGTAGTAACAGTCGCCCCCCGTCCCCCTCACTAGGATAGTCCTGCAAGCTCGGCTGCACGCCGGCCAACCGCAAACCGAATCATCCCTTGCGGTACCCGGCACGCTTATGAGAGAGAGCGTTAGCAGCCAAGACGACGGCCCGGGCCCCGGGTTGCGTTTCGATGGTTTTTCCACGAGGGAGAGAACCGCATGCAGCATCGTCGCAAATTGCTTTGTATGGGTGTCGCATTGGCACTGGCCGCTACCACGGGCGTGGTGCAGGCCGCAGACAAGCCGACCATCAAGATCGGTTATGTCGAAAGCTGGTCCGACAGTGTGGCCACCACCTATGTGGCCGCTGAAATCATCAAGAAGAAGCTGGGCTACCAAGTTGAACTGGTCCCGGTGGAAGCCGGCCTGATGTGGCAAGGCGTGGCGCGCGGCGACCTGGACGCCACGCTGTCTGCCTGGCTGCCGGTCACGCACGAAG
>CBIHQA010000448.1:0-3836 GCA_966211475.1 uncultured Neisseriales bacterium | reverse complement strand
CCCTGCCAGGGCGAGTTGGTCCACCGCCCGCTTGAGCGAGTAGCGCAGGGAACCCGCCCAACGGGCGGGCGCGGCGTAGGGGGCGCCTTTCTTTGGATTCTTTCTTTGGCGACGCAAAGAAAGAATCTCGCCCGTGGGGGCGAGACCCCACATCAAAATCAGCTGCGCGAAGCGCTTACCTTGTATCGGCCCTCTACCTTCCCATCCAATCTGCTATACCGGGAAGCACGGAGCACACCGGGACAGTGGGCCTCACGGCTCAGCCCGCTGTATGATCCAGCCCATACCACCAACAACAAGCGATTCGCACGGGGAGTCATGGACCTGCCACTCAACCGGGCACACGGCGTGCTCGTGCTCAGTCCGTCCGGACGCATTGATCAGGCGCATGTGGACGCGTTTTCCCGGGCGCTGGAACCGCATCTTGCCGATTGCAAGGCGGACGGCGCGCCGGTCGTGCTGGATTTCTCGGCGGTCGAGTTCATCTCCAGCGTCGGCCTGCGCGCCCTGATGCTGGCGCATCGCAAGACCAGCGGGCAGGGTGGCCGCTTTGCGGTGGTCGCGTTGTCGCCGCTGGTGAAGGAAATCTTCGCGATTAGCCATTTCGACAAGGTGCTCAAGGTGTTTGATTCGACCGCCGCAGCGGCTGCTGCCTTTGGGACCGCGTCATGAAAGTGCGTTTCTGGGGCACGCGTGGTTCGCTACCGGTGTCGGTGACCACGCCGATCATCCGCAGCAAGCTGATCGCGGCGCTGGAGGGGGCCGCCGGTCACGACCTATCGAGCCGCGACAAGGTGGAGGCCTACGTCGATGGGCTGGATTTCTCGATTGCCGGCAGCTACGGCGGCCATTCCAGCTGCGTGCAGCTGGAGCCCGCGAGCGGCGCTAACGTAATCCTGGACATGGGCAGCGGCGCGAGGCCGCTGGCCGGGCATTTCCTGGGCCGTTATCGCGGTGCGCCGCAGACCTACCATGTGTTCATGTCCCATCTGCACTGGGACCACATCATGGGCTTCCCCTTCTTCACGCCGGCCTATATCCCGGGCAACCGCATCATCGTCCATAGCTGCCATGCCGAGGTGGAGCACGCGTTCCGTCGTCAGCAGGCGGAGCCGTCCTTTCCGGTGGATTTCTCGCTGCTGCGGGCGGACATCGAATTCGACGTGCTGGAGCCGGACCGTCCCTACGAGATCGCTGGCATGACGGTGCGCGCGATCAAGCAGTTGCATGCTGGGGATTCCTACGGTTGGCGTTTCGAGGAGGCCGGCAAGTCGCTGGTGTACTCCACCGATTCCGAGCACAAGCTGGAGGACCCGGCCGAGCAGGACCGCTTCACCGACTTCTTCCGCGATGCCGACCTGGTGATCTTCGATGCGATGTATTCGCTGGCTGATGCGATTTCGGTGAAGGAGGACTGGGGCCACTCGTCCAATATCGTTGGTGTCGAGCTGTGCCAGGCCGCCGGTGCGAAATGCCTGTGCCTGTTCCACCATGAGCCGGTGCATGACGACGCCCGCATCGGCCTGCTGCTGGCCGAAACCCGCCGCTTTGAGGCGCTGACCCGCGAAGGCAATGCGCCGCTCGACGTCATCGCGGCCTGGGACGGCATGGAGCGCGTCCTCTGAGCCGCATCCCCGCCCGCATCATGTTGCTGCTGCGCATGGTGCTGCGTGCCGGCAAGGGACGACCGATGGCGGTCGCCCTGCTGCTGGGCATGGTGGTACTGCTGCAGTTCCCCGATGCCTCGCCGTTCGCGGTCGGCCGCCTGGCGCTGTTCGACCGCTACGAGCGCACCTTCCCACGGCAGGCGCAGAGCCAGCCGGTCACCATCGTCGAGATCGATGAGCGAAGCCTGCGCACCGTTGGCCAGTGGCCCTGGCCGCGCAACAAGCTGGCTGCGCTGATCGATGCGATCAACGCCCGCCATCCGTTGGCGATCGGGCTGGACCTCTACATGCCGGAGGCCGACCAGACCTCGCCGGCCGCCGTCGCGGGTAATCTGCCGCCGGGGCAAACGGCGCTAGCCGATGCGCTGTCTGCGCTGCCCAGCCATGACCAGCAGTTGGCCCGCTCGCTGCACGCGGCGCCGGTGGTGCTGGGCGCGGCCGGTTTCGATTTCCAGACGCTCTCCACCACCCAGGGTCTGCGCACCATGCCGTTGCAGATCGCTGGCGGCGACGCCTTGCCCTATTTGCGCGAATACCCGTGGGTGCTGGCCAGCCTGCCGCAGTTGCAGGCGGCGGCCCATGGGCAGGCCGTACTGTCCACCGAGTTGGAAGGCGGCGTAGTACGCCGGGTGCCGTTGGCGCTGTCGGTCAACCACCAGCCGGTGCCGTCGCTGGCGATGGAAATGCTGCGGGTGGCCACCGGTTCGCCCTCGGTTGGCATCGACGTCGGTACGCACGGCATCGAGAGCGTGCGGGTGGCCGACCTGACCGTGCCGACGCTGCCCGGCGGTGACATCTGGTTGCCGTACGCGCAGGCCGATACCAGCCGCTACGTATCGGCGGCCGACCTGCTGGCCGGCAAGGTCGACCCGGCCCGTTTCGAGAACAAGCTGGTGCTGGTCGGGCTGACCGGCTTCGGCTTGTCGGACATCCGGACCACCCCGCTCAATGAACACGTGCCGGGCGTAGAGATCCAGGCCCAGGTGATCGAAAGCCTGGTGGATGGGCAGTTCCTGCAGCGGCCGGTGTGGCTGACTCGGCTGGAAACGCTGCTGCTGCTCGCGGGCGGCCTGTTCCTGGTGGTCGCGGTACCGGCGGTGAAGCCGCGCATCGCTACCCTCATGGCGAGTGTGATGTTCGTGCTGTTGTTTGGGGCGGGCTTCCTGGTCTACCGCTTCGGGCATCATCTGCTGGACGCGGCCAGCCTGTTCGGCGGGTTGAACGTGGTGTTCGGCAGCCTGCTGTCCAGCGTGTTCGTGGAGACCGACCGGCAACGCCGGGTCGCGCAGGCTGCCCTGCATCACGAGAAAGAGGCGGCCGCCAAGGTGGCCGGCGAACTGGCGGCGGCGCGGCGTATCCAGCTCGGCTCCTTACCCCAGGCCAGCCAGGTGTTCCCAGACGAACGCCGCTTCGACATCGCGGCGCTGCTGGAGCCGGCCCGCGAGGTGGGCGGCGACCTGTACGACTTCTTCATGCTGGACGATCGCCGGCTGTTCTTCGTGGTGGGCGACGTGTCCGGCAAGGGCCTGCCCGCCAGCTTGTTCATGGCGGTGACCAAGGCGCTGGCCAAGAGTGTGGCGATGCGGGGCGGGGAGGGCATCGCGGCCATGGTGGCCACGGTCAACCGCGAACTGCAGCGCGAGAATCCGGAGATGCTGTTTGTCACCTTGCTGGCCGGCATCCTGGATGCCGAGACCGGCGAGGTGGAAATGGTGAACGCGGGCCATGATGCGCCTTGGCGAATCGGCGCCGGTGGGGCACTGGTCCATCCCTCCAGTGAAGGCGGACCGCCGCTTTGCGTGCTGGACGACTTCCCCTACGCCGCGCAGCACTTCCGGCTGGCACCGGGCGAGGCCATCTGCGTGATCACCGACGGCATCACCGAGGCGATGGACGCCGATGGCACGCTGTACGGCGCGGAGCGGCTGGCAACGGCGCTGTCGCATGTGGCGGCCGGCGTGCCGGCCCAAGGGGTGATCGATGCGGTGCGGGAGGACGTGCGCGGTTTCGTGGCCGGCGCGGAGCCGGCCGACGATCTGACGTTGTTGGTGATCCGCCGGGGCGGCTAGCTGCCACAGCGGGATGTAGGATGCGTCAAGCGTAGCGGACGCATCAAGCAAGCGCCATGGCCACCATCGCCGATGCGTCCAGGTCCTGAGCCGGCCGAAG
>CBIHQA010000447.1:0-3843 GCA_966211475.1 uncultured Neisseriales bacterium | reverse complement strand
CGCAGATCTGCCCGCTGGTGGCGGAAAACAGGAAGAACGGCAGGATGAACAGCCCGGCCGCCAGCTGGATCATCAGCTCCGGCGACAGCCCCAGCATCTGCATGCCGTGGAAGTTGATCAGCACCACCACCGCGTTCTTCAGCAGGTTGTCGTTGAAGGCGCCGAAGAACTGCGTCACGAACAGCGGCAGGAAGCGCCGCGTGCGGAACAGGTCGAACTGGTTGGGGTGATGCGGTTCGTGTGACATGCCGGTTCCCGTGGGGCGAAGACAGCGGCATGGTAATGCAGCGGGGGAAGGGCGCCAAGCAGCGGGCTCGACCGTCGCGGCAGGTATCGGCGGACGATACCCGTGGTTGCATCCGCGACACCGCAGCAAGTATTGCGTGTGTCATGCCGACCTCGTCTATCATGCGCACATCATTGGGAGGGGCGGCATGTCCGACGCAAGACATTACCTGGAGCACCTGCTGGAAACCGGCCGGCTGAAATTGCCGGCGTTCCAGCGGGCATTGCTGGCGCTCGGTGAGCTACCCGACACCGCCCGGTGGCGGAACTGGGTGGACCGGCTGCTGATGGCCGGCGGCGCCATGATGTTCCTGTCTGGCGTGGTCACTTTCTTCGCGTTCAACTGGCATCGTCTGCCCGGTTTCGGAAAGCTGCTATTGGCGCAGGGGGCATGGCTCAGCGTCACCCTGCTGGCGCTAAGGCTCGACTGGAAACGGCCTGCGGGGCAGTGGGCCTTGTTCGGCGCTTCGACCCTGATCGGGGTCGTCTTTGCGGTGATCGGCCAGGTTTATCAAACCGGCGCGGATCCCTGGCAGCTGTTTACCGTCTGGGCCGTGCTGATGCTCCCCTGGACGGTTCTGGCGCGCTTCGAACCGCTCTGGGGTCTGTGGTTGGTCATCTCGCTGGTCGCCTTGCTGACCTGGCAGGCGGTGTTCGCGCCCGAGCAGTTGCGCTGGCTCGATGGCGGGCCGCTGAATCTGCCGCTGCTGGCAGCGCTGTGCGCGGCGCTGGCCGGATGGGAGTACGCCGCCCGGAATCGTCCTCACTGGACGGCGCGCGTGGTGCCGCGCCTGCTGGGGTTTGCGCTGGCAACGGCACTCAGCATGCCGGCCTGGTGGGGGCTGCTGGATCACTATGGCTATCAGGACGGCAGTGTCGGCTTCTGGTTGGAGCGGCTGATCTTCGGCCTTGAGACGGGCATCCTGCCCTATCTCGTCTGGGCTGGTGCCACCTTGTTCATCTATCTGCGCCGCCGTGATCTAGTGCTGGTGTCGCTGCCGATGTTTTCCGGGATGGTCACCCTGCTGATCCTGGTCGGAAGGGCCATCGACCGTTTCGAGAACATCTTTCTGCTGGCCTTGCTGGCGCTCGGCCTCTGCATCGGGATCGCGAGCTGGCTGAGGCATCTGCAACGTAGCTGGAGCACCCCGGGAGAAGCCGCATGAGCAAGCTGACACTGGACGAGGTGCTGACGGTATTGCAGCAGGACGGATCGCTGGAGGGCGAGTTGCCATCACGCGAGCGGACGCTGACCTTGCCGTGGTTCGTCCGCACCTTGCTGACCGGCGCGGCCTGGCTGACGGCCATCCTGCTCATTGCGGCGGTGGCCGGGCTGATCTTTGCCGGCGCGGGCGAATCCGCGATGCTTCCCGTCGGCCTGCTCTGTGCCGTGGGCGGAATCATCCTGATGCGGATGCGCGATATGCCGTTCTTTGTGGAGCAGCTGTCGGTGCCGTTCGTCCTGGCGGGTGGAGGGCTGATCATCGGCGGCTTGATGGAGGCCACCCGTTCCTGGGGCGATAAGGATGTGGCCGTCACCACCCTGATTGTCGCCCCCATCCTCTATGTGGCCGGCCGGGGCATGGCATTGCGCCTGGTCGGTGCGGCAGTGGCCTGCGCGGCGTTCTATTGGATCACCATGCCACGCTGGGATAGCTATGAGGCAACCTCGCTCTCCCACATGCTGTGGGTAGGACACCTGCGCAACCTGTCCATTGGCGCCGGCGTGTGGGCGCTCTGGCGTTTCGACGACGAGCTGCGGGCGCGGCGGCTGCACGAATGGCTGTTTCCGCTGACCGTGGTGCTGACGCTGAACTGGGTGGCCATCGCGGTCGGGGAAGACTTCTTTGTGCGGATGGCCTGGATGGATTGGGGCGACGTAGACCGGCAGTCGCACCTCTATATTCACGAGGCCATCATGGCGCTCCCTTTGCTGCTATGGCTGGGGGAACGGCTGCAAGCGCGTGATTTCGTGCTGGCGGATATCGTGCCTTTGTTCCTGATCATTCCGGTCGCCGTGATGTCGGGCATCCTGGCGGTCGGCTATGCCTTGCTGCTGTTCGGGATGGAGCGTGGTCGGCGCAGTCTGCTTTGCTTTGGCGTTGCCGTGTCGGTCGGTGGGTTCGGCTGGTTCTACTACAACCTGATCTGGCCGCTGTGGATCAAATCCATGGTGCTCATGCTTGCCGGTGGCTTGCTGCTCGCCGTCGGCTGGTACCGCCATCGCGCCACCAAGGAGCACGCATGAACATCGGCCACCGCAGCCCTCTTGCCTGGGTCTTGTTTGTCACCGGTGCCCTGGCGATCTTGCTGGTCGCCAATGGCGCCATCCTGAAAAACCAGCGCCTGCTGACCAATGGCACACGCGTGCTGTTGCCGCTGCGCCCCACTGATCCGCGTTCGATCATGCAGGGCGACTACATGGCGCTGGCCTACAGCCTGAGCGACGAGATCCAGCAGGCCGCCGGCGAACGCCATCCGACGTCGGTGATGCTCAAGCGCGCGCCAAACGGGGTGGCGACGCTATCGCGACTGGCCGCCGACGCGACGGTGCCGGCAGCAGGGGAGGTCCGATTGCGGATCAAGTGGGATGAATATTCGCCCCGCCTGCCGTCCGATGCATATTTCTTCCAGGAAGGCCGGGCGGCCCGCTTCGCCCAGGCAAAGTTCGCGGTCTACCGGGTGGCGCCCGATGGCAAGGCGATCCTGGAGGCGCTGGCGGATGAGATGGGCACCGTGATCGCGCCCTGACGTCCCGCGTACCGGGCGGCGTTACAGCAACGTCCGGTACCCGTTCACGATCACCTCGACCGCGAAATAGGCGAACAGCCCGGCCGATACCACATGGCAGTATTGCGCCAGCTTGTGGCCGATCAGCTGCCGCCCCTTGCCCGCCAGCGTGGCCAAAAAGGCGCTCCAGGCCAACCCGCCGAGGAAGAAGCCGCCGAGGAACACGCTGTTGGCGAGCGCCGTGCCGTCGGTCGACTGCGCGATGATGGAGCCGCCCACCGCCGCGAACCACAGCAGCGAAGTCGGCGACGCCAGCGCCATGCCCAGCCCGCGCAGGAACTCCACCTTGGCCGACCAGGCGTCGGCCTCCGCGCCACGGTCGTAGTCGGCGGGCTCACGCGACCGGCGCGATTCCTTCCAGGCCGCCACCGCCATGCGATAGCTCAGCCAGACCAGAATGGCGCCGCCGCCCAGCCAGAGCGCCCATTTGACCGGCGTGTAGTGGAACAGCAGCGCTAGCCCGAACAGCGACAGCACCGCATAGGCCAGGTCGCCGAAGCAGGACCCCAACCCGACGAAGAAAGCCGGTCGCACCCCAGCGCGAATGCCGGTATTGATAAGCGCCGTATTGACGATGCCGATATCCAGACACAGGGACAGCGACAACAGGAAACCCTTGATCAGAACCGCAGACATGCCACCCCCTGAAGAAGGGCGCATGCTACACCAGCTCGCCATCTGGCCGCAGGCGCGAAACTGGCCAACCGCCGAGGGGGCGGTTAGTGCAGTGGCAGATCGGCCGGCACCGCCAGCGGCGACAGCGCGATG
>CBIHQA010000446.1:0-3845 GCA_966211475.1 uncultured Neisseriales bacterium | reverse complement strand
CCGGGCCGCGCTGCCCCCCCCCTCCCCCACTCTCGGGTATTCGTAGGGCGCAATACGCACAGCGCATTGCGCCCTACCACTGGGAAAGCAGCCAAACTGGCAGGCGAGAACGGTCAACCTGTCACGCTACGTTGCGCAGCGCGCAAGCCTGACCAAGCCCCGCTTCCGCATCCTGCTGGTCCGGAATCTTGAACGGCCGCGGCGATTCACGGCTATCCCAGAACTTCTCCAGCTTCAGCAGCAGGCCGTTGGCGTGGCGGTCCAGCCAGCGCCGTGCGAAGGACGGCCGGTCAATGATGCGCTCCACCTGACGGAACAGCAGGAACACAAACAACACCCAGATGCCGCGCAAACCATAGCGCGGCACACCCAGCATCTTGCCGCCGATGCGGCTGCCCAGCAGGTAGCGCAGCAGCGCGATATCCGCGCCACGGAAGGCATGGGTCAGCAGGTCCTCACCATTCGCCAGCGACGCCACGAAGCTGATGTGCTTGCTGGTCAGCAGCTGCCCGGCACCGGTGCCGGCAAAATTCCGCTGGTCCATCTTCTTCCACAGCAGGCGGGCCTCTTCCGTCGTTTCCGGGAAATTCGCCGGGTCGATGCCCAACACGAAACCGATCGTCCGCCATAGCGCCAGCAGATCGCGATCCTCCTGCTCGGAGACCCGCACGCCGAGCTTGCGCAGGCCATCCACCGCCAGCGTGCTGAAGGACAGCATGGTGGCCAGCAGTTGTTCCTGGTTGATCGGCACACCCCAGTCGCCACGCCAGAAGTTGTCGCCGTCCGGGCACTGCGCCAACTTGGCGTAATGGCGGATGCCAGCATGCATGGAGCGGATCTTCAGCGTGGTCGCCACGCCGTCGCCGGTCGGCCCCATGCCACCCAGCCGGATCACCGACACCACGAAGCGCAGCGTCTCCGCCACCCGGCGGCCGAACTTGTCCGACAGCTGGCCGGTCATCGCCAGCGTCTGCGCTCCGCCGGTCGACCATGCGTACAGCACCGGCAGCGACAGGAACAGCAGCACCATGTTGTAGCGCACGCCATGCGTCAGCATGAACTGATAAGCCCGGTCCACCGCGGCCTGGTCCATCCACTCCGGCAGGAACAGCGAGCTCTCCTGCTCCGCCGTCAGCGGGATCGCCCGCAGGCTCTCGCGGAACTCCTCGGCGCTCGGCGCCACGCCTTCCGCTGCCTGGGTCGACTGCCCACGCAACCGCGACAGCAGTGCCTGCGCAGCCGCCGACTGCTTGTCCTGCAAGATCAGCGACACCGCCGCATCCGCCAGCGGGTCCCCCTGGTGACGCAATGCATCCAGGCGACTGTCCGTCCATTTCGCCTCGAACCACTCCGGAAACCGGGTCTCTCCCATGCCTGCTCCTGGTTGTTGTTTGATTCGCAGCCGTGATGCCGGCCTTTTCCCCTCGTCCCGATCCGACCGCGCTGGATTCCGATCGCATGCCATTGGGACGCCGGTGCAGATCATAGGCAACTACTCATCTTTTCGAAAGTAAGGGCTGCTTGCGAACGCCGTTTTCCGCCGTCACCCGTAACGAATGGGAATGGCCGATTTGCGCACTGCTCTGCTCGTCGGCCGGGCATTCCGGCCTCTCCCGTGGTAAATTTCCCCTTCTCACCCGTCCCTTACCCACCGCAACCGAAAATGGCCCCAACCATGTTCCAGCATGTCGACGCCTATCCTGGCGATCCCATCCTCACCCTCGTCGAAACCTTCCAGAAAGACGCCCGCACCAACAAGGTGAACCTGGGTATCGGCCTGTACTACGACGAAGAAGGCCGCATTCCGCTGCTCGGCTCGGTCCGTAAGGCCGAAGCCGCCCGCGCGCAAAACGCTGCCGCCCGCCCCTACCAGCCCATGGAAGGCGCCGCCAACTACCGCCAGGCCGTGCAAGACCTGGTGTTTGGCGCGCAGCACGAAGCCGTGGTGTCCAAGCGCATCGCCACCATCCAGACCATCGGCGGTTCCGGCGCGCTGAAGGTCGGCGCCGACTTCCTGAAGCGCTACTTCCCGGAAAGCGAAGTCTGGGTCAGCGACCCGACCTGGGATAACCACCGCGCCATGTTCGAAGGCGCCGGCTTCAAGGTGCACACCTACCCGTACTACGACCCGGCCACCGGCGGCGTGCGCTTCGAAGACATGCTCGCCACGCTGAAGACCCTGCCGCCGAAGAGCATCGCCCTGCTGCACCCCTGCTGCCACAACCCGACCGGCGTGGACCTGACCGCCGAACAATGGGCGCAAGTGATCCCGGTGGTGGTCGAACGCCAACTGATCCCGTACATGGACATCGCCTACCAAGGCTTCGGCGACGGCATCGAGGAAGACGCCCATGCCATCCGCGCGATGGCCGACGCGGGTGTCAGCTACTTCGTCAGTAACTCGTTCTCCAAGAACCTCTCCTACTACGGCGAACGCTGCGGCGGCCTATCTGTGGTCTGCCAGAACGCAGAAGAAGCCGAGCGCGTGCTGGGCCAGCTGAAGTTCACTGTGCGCCGCAACTACTCCAGCCCGCCGACCCACGGCGGCCAGATCGCTGCCGCCGTGATGCTCGACCCGGCCCTGCGCACCGAATGGGAAGGCGAAGTCACCGAGATGCGCGAACGCATCAAGGCCATGCGCCAGAAGCTGTTCGACGTGCTGACCGCCAAGGTGCCGGGCAAGGACTTCAGCTACTTCCTGACCCAACGCGGCATGTTCAGCTACACCGGCCTGACGCCGGCCCAGGTCGACCGCCTGCGCGAAGAGTTCGCCGTCTACCTGGTGCGCTCCGGCCGCATGTGCGTGGCGGGGCTGAACACCCGCAACGTCGGCTACGTGGCGGACGCAATGGCGACGGTGATGGCGGGTTGATGTTGTAACCGCTGCTGCAAACAAAACGCCCCCGGCTGGTCCGGGGGCGTTTTGCTTTTCGGTGAGGGATTTCTGGCCGTTTCTCCTTTGTACGTCTCCGAGCTCCTCACACGATCCAACCGTGTTGGTTCCCAGGATTCGGAGAACTACGCCAACATTGTTGTTAGTCCACCATCACCTTTGCCACCACTGCCAAGGTGTCACCACACTGCACCAAACCAGGAAAATGACGAGCAGCCAGCATACCTGCACGCTGTGCTCGATATTCGGATGGTTGGCTACCGGTGCGACTAATGTCGTAGACCCTGGCCAATATGTCTCCGGCGGCTACTTTGTCGCCCAGATCCTTGCACATCTCTAAGAGGCCATCGTGCTGGCTGGTGACGAAACAGTCATTGCCCGGCATGTCGAGCATTACTGTCTTCCCCACTTGCGGTTCACCTTTCACAACCCCGGCATGCGCCAGGAAGCTCCATACGCCTTGCTCGGCAATCGCCACACTACGTGCGGTAGAGCTGCCACCGCCACCCAGTTCGGTGGAGACGAATACTTTGCCTGCTTCCTCCGCTGCGGTATCGAACATGCCAACATTGTCGATCTCCAGCATTTTCATGCCATAGGGCGCGCCAAACGCTTTCATCGCAGCTTCACATCGGGCTTGCTGTTCCTTATCTGACAGGATGTGAACGGCAGCGAACGGCAGGAAATCCAGTGTTTTACCACCGGCGTGGATGTCCAGTACGTAGTCCGCAAGCGGTAGCAACTCCCGTTGTACGTAGTCCGCAATTTTCTCCGTCACGGTGCCATCCGGTCGTCCCGGAAACAGGCGGTTCAGATTGCCGCGATCGATTGGAGAAGTACGCGTACCGGCACGGAATGCAGGGTAGTTAAGATAAGGCACGATGATGACGCGCCCCCTTACTTCTTCGGCACGCAACTTGCAGGCGAGCTTGGTCAGGGCGACCGGGCCTTC
>CBIHQA010000445.1:0-3850 GCA_966211475.1 uncultured Neisseriales bacterium | reverse complement strand
GCCGGAAGCGCGCAATGGTGCGATCTTGCAAAGGCAAGCTGCTGCTGGGCCACGAACCCGTGCAGCAGCTACTTCCATCTCGTGGCCGCGCTGCGTGGCTACACCATTTGCTGCGCCAGGCGTTGGTTGAAGGCCGATTGCGTCCGGGTGACCGGTTGCCGTCTTCGCGTACGCTGGCAACCGAGGCAGGTGTGGCCCGCATCACGGTGGAAGCGGCGTTCGACCTGCTGCTGTCGGATGGCCTGATCGAGCGCCGGCGCGGCAGTGGCAGTTATGTATCGGCGCAGGCTCCGCTGTTTCTCGCCCGCAGCCAGCCACCACGGTTTCTGACGCACCCCGGTGTACCGTTCCCAAATCTATCCAATCGCGGCGAATACCTGAGCCGGATGGCGCCGCGCATCGACCCCGCCGCCGCCCAGGCGTTCTGCGCTGGCGTCGCCGATGTATCGCAGTTCCCCTGGGCGCGCTGGCATGCCATCGGCCAGCAGGTGATGCGAGGTGCTCGCCAGCCGGTGCTGGCGGCGCCCGATCCGCTCGGCCAGCGCCGGCTGCGGCAACTGATCGCCCAGCACCTGCAACTGTTCCGGGGTGTGGTGTGCGACGAAGATCAGGTGGTCATTTTCTCCAGCACCCGCCAGGCGCTGACTATGCTGGGTTTCCTGCTGCTGTCGCCGGGCGACGTGGTGGTGGTCGAAGACCCTGGCTGCGTGGGCCTGCGCATGGCGTTCGACATGGCCGGCGCACGGCTGCTGCCGGCGGCGGTGGACGCGCAGGGCATGCAGGTAGACGAAGCGCGGGACGCCTGCCCGTCGCCACGCGCGATCTGCGTGACGCCGTCTCACCAGTATCCGAGCGGCGGCACCTTATCGCTGCCGCGTCGGCTGTCGCTGCTGCAGTGGGCGCAGGGGGCCAACGCCTGGATCATCGAAGACGACCGGGACGGCGAGTTCAATCACCTCAGCAAGTCCATGCGCGCCATCCAGGGCATGGACCACGAAGAACGGGTGATCTACCTGGGCAGCTTCAATAAGCTGCTGTTCCCCGGCTTGCGGGTTGCCTACGCGGTGGTGCCCCGGCGAATTGTCGAAACCATGCTGGCGGTACGCCCGCAGTTCGATCACCCGCCCTCCAGCCAGATCCAGCAGATCCTCGCCGCCTTCATCGAGGAAGGGGAGCTGGAGGCTCACCTTCGCAGGACGCGGGTGGCGCTAGCGGACAAGCGAGCGCTGCTTCTGTCCGCACTGAGTGCCGGTGGTCTTCCGGCCGAGCCCGGCCCGGCGGAGGCCGGGTCGCACCTGACCGTGCGGTTCCGGACGGATGCGCCAGGCCCGACCGCCCACACCGCGCTGATCGAACGCATGGTGGCCAAGGCGCCGGAGTTCGGCCTGTCGCTCGACCATCTGGGCGGACTGGCGATGCGTCTGCCACCGCAGGATGCATTGTTCCTGCGCTTCGGCGGCTTGCAGCCCGTGCAGATCGCGGAAGGCGTGCAACGGTTGGCGCGCCTGTTCGAGTCGACCAGGCTACCGGGCTGAACCGCTGGGCAGGCAAGCGCGAGCAGATTCGCGTGCTGTCCCTACTGACAGAGCCCTGTCAGCAGGGGGTGGTAAACTGACCGGATTCCGTGCCTTGCGCTGATCCGCTCATGTCCGAAGTCATTACCTATCCTGCTTCCCCGTTCCGTCTTCATCAGCCTTTCCCTCCGGCGGGTGACCAGCCGGCGGCCATCGACAAGCTGATCGAAGGGATCGACGACGGGCTGAAGTTCCAGACCCTGCTCGGGGTGACCGGCTCCGGCAAGACCTACACCATGGCCAACGTCATCGCCCGAACCGGCCGGCCGGCGCTGGTGATGGCGCCCAACAAGACGTTGGCGGCGCAGCTTTACGCCGAATTCCGCGAGTTCTTCCCGGAAAACGCGGTGGAGTATTTCGTCAGCTACTACGACTACTACCAGCCGGAAGCCTACGTCCCCAGCCGCGACCTGTTCATCGAGAAGGACAGCTCGATCAACGAACACATCGAACAGATGCGCCTGTCGGCCACCAAATCGATGCTGGAGCGGCAGGACTGCATCGTGGTGGCCACCGTGTCGTGCATCTACGGCATCGGCGACCGCGACGAATACCACAAGATGATTCTCCACCTGAAAGAGGGGGAGAAGACCAGTCAACGCGACGTCCTGGCGCGGCTGATCTCGATGCAGTACGAGCGCAACGATTTCGAGTTCAAGCGCGGGGTATTCCGGGTGCGCGGCGACATCATCGACGTGTTCCCGGCGGAATTCGCCGACAAGGCGGTGCGCATCAGCCTGTTCGACGATGAGGTGGAAACCCTGCAATTGTTCGACCCGCTGACCGGGCACGTCGACAAGCGGGTGTCTCGGTTCACGGTGTTCCCGTCCAGCCACTATGTGACGCCGCGCGATACGGTGCTGCGGGCCTGCGAGGGTATCAAGACCGAGCTGAAGGACCGGCTGGAGTTCTTCTACGCCAACGGCAAGCTGGTGGAAGCCCAGCGCCTCGATCAGCGCACCAAGTTCGACCTGGAAATGCTGTTCGAGATGGGCTTCTGCAAGGGCATCGAAAACTACTCCCGCCATCTGTCCGGCCGCGCGCCGGGCGAACCGCCGCCGACGCTGCTCGACTACCTGCCGCGCAATGCGCTGATGTTCCTCGACGAATCGCACGTGATGATCGGCCAGATCGGCGGGATGAGCCGCGGCGACCGGGCGCGCAAGGAGAACCTGGTCGAATACGGCTTTCGCCTGCCATCGGCGCTGGACAACCGGCCGCTGACCTTCCCGGAATACGAACAGGTAATGCGCCAGACCGTGTTCGTGTCCGCCACGCCGGCCGACTACGAGAAACAGCATCAGGGCCAGGTGGTGGAACAGGTGGTGCGCCCGACCGGCCTGGTCGACCCGCAGGTGGAAATCCGCCCGGTCATCACCCAGGTCGACGACCTGCTGTCCGAGATCAACAAGCGGGTGGCGGTGCAGGAGCGGGTGCTGGTCACCACGCTGACCAAGCGCATGGCAGAGGACCTGACCGAATACCTGAGCGAGCACGGCGTGAAGGTGCGCTACCTGCATAGCGATATCGACACGGTGGAGCGGGTCGAAATCATCCGTGACCTGCGGCTGGGCGTATTCGACGTGCTGGTGGGCATCAACCTGCTGCGCGAGGGCTTGGACATCCCCGAAGTCTCGCTGGTGGCCATTCTGGACGCCGACAAGGAAGGCTTCCTGCGCAGCGAGCGCAGCCTGATCCAGACCATCGGCCGGGCGGCGCGCCATCTGCGCGGCACTGCCATCCTCTACGCGGACAAGATGACCGACTCGATGCGTCGCGCCATCGACGAGACGGACCGTCGCCGCACCAAGCAGCTCGCCTTCAATGAAGAGCATGGCATCACGCCGAAGTCGGTCGAGAAGCGCATCAAGGACATCATCGACGGCGTCTACGACGAGGAACAGGCCCGCCGCGTGCAGAACGCCCACGACCGCGAACTGGCTGAGATGGACGAAAAGCAGCTGGCCAAGGAGATCAAGCGGCTGGAGAAGGAGATGCTTGCCGCCGCCAAGAACCTGGAGTTCGAACGCGCCGCCCAGATGCGCGATCAGTTGAAGGCGTTGCGGGCGAAAGTCTTCGGCGCCGAATGAGGTTGCCGATCAGCCGGCGTCCTGCATCAACTTACGATGATCGCTCAGGCACATCGCATCGCCACGGATTGGTAGCCCGGCCGCTATTGCGTCCGGGCTACTAGGGCAGGGCGGTCATCGCCCCCTGCGCATTGGCGCCAACCGTCAACCGGAAAAAAATCGGGCGGCCCCAGGCCGCCCGATTTC
>CBIHQA010000444.1:0-3871 GCA_966211475.1 uncultured Neisseriales bacterium | reverse complement strand
ATCGGCCTGTCGCACCTGTGTCTGCGCGGCGACCTGAGCCACACGTCGCGCGATTACGTCGAGAAGATCTACAACGCCGGCACCTCGCTGCTGGGCATCATCAACGACATCCTGGACTTCTCCAAGATCGAAGCGGGCAAGCTCAACATGGAGCACATCCCCTTCCGCTTCGACGACGTGCTGGAGAACGTCGCCACCCTGGTCGGCCACAAGGCCAGCGACCGCGGCCTGGAACTGTTGTTCCACGAGGAAGCCGATATCCCGCCGCAACTGCTGGGCGACCCACTGCGGCTCGGTCAGGTGCTGACCAACCTGATCGGCAATGCGGTGAAGTTCACCGAACAGGGCGAAATCGAAGTGCGCATGCGCCAGACCGAGCGGGTGGACAACCGGGTGAAGCTGCAATTCTCGGTGCGCGATACCGGCATCGGCATGAACCGCGAGCAGAGCGCCCGCCTGTTCCAGGCCTTCACCCAGGCCGATGGCTCGACCACCCGCAAATACGGCGGTACCGGCCTCGGCCTGTCGATCTGCCGGCGGCTGGTGGAATTGATGGGCGGCCAGATCTGGGTGGAGTCCGCGCCGGGCGAGGGCAGCACCTTCTCCTTCACCGCCTGGTTCGAGGTGGTCGAGGGCGAGGTCGAGCCGCGCGTGCTGCCCGGCGAGTTCCACGGCCTGCGCGTCTTGGTGGTGGATGACAACCCGGCCGCCCGCGACGTGATGGCCGATGCGCTGCGGCCCTTCCGCTTCCGCGTCGACTTGGCCGGCAGCGGCGAGGACGCGCTGCGGGCCGTGCGCAAGACAGACGGCGACGAACCCTATCGGCTGGTCTTCATGGACTGGCGCATGCCGGGGTTGGATGGCATCGAAACGGCGCAGCGTATCAACGAGGACGCCGACCTGCATCACCCGCCGCAGATCGTGATGGTGACCGCCTTCGGCCGCGACGATCTACGCCAGGAGGCCGAAGCGGCCGGCATCGCCGGCTTCCTGATCAAGCCGCTCAACGCCTCCGCCCTGCTCAACCTGCTGCTCACCCTGTTGGCCCCCGACCAAGCCCGCGCTCGCCGGGCACGACAGGGCGACCTGGGCGCCCCCAACCTCACCGGCGCCCATATCCTGCTGACCGAGGACAACGAGATCAACCAGCTGATCGCGCAGGAGCTGCTGACCGGTGCCGGCGCCTGGGTGGAAATCGCCAACAACGGCCGCGAAGCATTGGAGAAGCTGAACGATCCGGACGCGCAGTATCACCTGGTGCTGATGGACCTGCAGATGCCGGAAATGGACGGTTTCGAAACCACCCGCCGCATCCGCGCCGAAGCCCGTTTCTCCGAGCTGCCAATCATCGCGATGACCGCCCACGCGATGGTTGAGGAGCGCGAGCGCTGCCTGGCGGCCGGGATGAACGACCACATCACCAAGCCGATTGATCCGGTCACGCTGTTCGACACGCTGGGGCATTTCTATCGCGCCCCGGCCGACGTTCCGCCCCCCGTGACGCCCGCCCCGACCGCCCCCGAGGAGGCCGGCCTGCCGAAGCTCGACGGCCTGGACACGGCCGACGCCCTCAAGCGCGTTGCCCACAACCCGGTGCTCTATCTCAATCTGCTGCGGCAATATGTGGACGGTCAGGCCGATGCCGCGACCCGCATCCGCACCGCGCTGGATGCCGATGACCAGCAGCAGGCCGTGCATCTTGCCCACACGCTGAAGGGGGTCTCCGGCAATGTTGGGGCCCACGAGGTGGCACGTACCGCCGCCTCGCTGGAAAAAGCACTGAAGCGCGACACCCCACGGCGGCGACAATTGGTCGACACACTGGATGGCCAGCTGGGTACCCTGGTGCAACAGCTGCATGTCTGGTTGGATGAGCACCAGCCTGGTGACGGCGAATTGACCGCGGCCATGTCCGCCATCGATCCTGCCGGCATCCGCGACACCGCACAGCATCTGCTGAAGCTGCTGGAAGACAGCGATGCGGATGCGCTGGAACTGCTGAACCAGCACCGGGCCGCCATTGCGACACTGTTCGACCGCAGCGGCTTCCGAACCTTCTTCGGCACGGTCCGCGAATTCGACTTCGACCATGCCGTCACGCTGCTGCGTGCGGCGCTGGAGCAAGTACCGGATCACCCGCCTCATCACGACCCCGCACATTGACGGTTAGTCCCGTCCATCTCCATCCAGCCGCAATGCGGCCATGGCCTGATATAGACCATGTTCGTCTATGGATGTGAACCAATATTATTTCTGGTTATTAATTCCTTCGTTGTAGGCTCAGCCCTGCTATTGGCCCGACCGGCATCCACATCACCATCATGGACGCGCGCCCGGCCATCCCGATTGACGAAGGAGTGGGCATGACTGCCGTCCCCCTACCGTCCTGGGCCGGCGAGCCATTGCCGGACGCCCCGGATGGCAAGCGATGTCCGACCAGCGCATACGGCCTGGAGCAGCTCGACCCGGACCGGCTCGAACAACTGGTGCAGGAACTGAACGCCTACCTGCCACCGAACCCGGTGGACGGTGGCTGGGCACCCCTGTCGGTACACAACGACCAGGTACTCGCCCGCTTCGGCGAATGGCGGCTGGGTAGCCAGTTCGTCCCGGTGCTGGCGCCGGATAGCGACCGTCTATACGCCCACGAGGCGCGTCTCGATGTCGCCGGCAACGGGCAGACGCTGCATCCGCACATGCTCTACGCCGTGGAACGCGAACCGCGCCACATCACCTACCTGGATCGACTGATCCGGGTGCTGCACGCGGTCAACCATACCTTGCAGCACCCCGGCTCGCCCGGCCTACGGCTCGACGTGCATGCCGGCCATTTGCGGGCGTTGGAGCATGGTCATGGCGTGTTCTTCCAGGAAGTACTGCACCGGCTGGGCCGCACGCCAGCCGAGGTCACGCTGCAGGTGATCGCCCACGCGGAATGCGACAGCCCGACCCTGCACGCCGCCGCCGACGCCTATCGGGTGCAGGGCTATCAAGTCGCCCTGTCGCTGGACTGGCCGTCGCAGAAGGATCTGGAGCGGGTTTGGCTGCTGGATCCGGTAGACGTCCGCCTCCCCGGGATACTGGCTTCCCGGTTGCTAGTGGATTCGCACGTCAAGCGCACCCTGCCACGCGCAGTCGAGGTGCTGCATGAGCTGGGGGCCGATGTCAGCCTGCCGGCCGTCACCAGTCCGATCCATGCGCAGGCGGCGCAGGCAGCGGGGTTTGACGCGATCCTGCCGGCCTAGCGGAGGTGTCGCCGTCGGCACGGACTGCCTCGGCGGATGAGCCACAAGGCGCTTGTGGCCAAGCGCTTAGGTTAAATCAGGCAGTGTTCGGACCAATCTACGGCATCTAGTCAGCCAAGTCAGACCGTCTGACAGACTGCCGTGTCAGACGACATCCAGGGAGGCGATCCGGGCGCGGGTGGCCACATCCCCCCACAACCGCAGTCCATCATCCCAGTCCTGAAGACCGGAATCGGCATTGATGTGACCGGCGCCCCGCGCCACCTGTAACCGCGTCCCCCAGTTCTGGGCAAACACTTCCGCACGCTCCAGCCGGCAGTAGGGATCATCGGTACTGGCGACCACCGTCGCGGCAAACGGCAACGGCCGCCGGGAAATCGGCGCAAAACCAGCAATGGCGGATGGCGCGCTGGAACGCTCCACATCGGCTGGCGCCACCAGCAACGCGCCTTTGACCAGATTGGCCGCGGGCGAGTGGGTTGCCCAGCGTGCCACGGTCACGCAACCGAGGCTGTGCGCCACCAGCAGCACCGGCCGCGACGCCGCCCGCACCGCCCGATCCAACTGGGCGACCCAATCCAGGATGTCGGGCGTATCCCAATCCGTCTGCTGCACGCGTTCGAACG